>CAYZQX010000011.1:0-25110 GCA_964480615.1 uncultured Chitinophagales bacterium
TCGATCCTTATCGCAAATACAACTTGAAGTAGCAAGATATAAGAGATCACATTGCATATATATGATGCAAGTTTTTTTGCGGAAACCCAAAAAATTGTGTGAATATCCGTTGCACCTATAATCGCTAGAACCTATTACAATAAAAGATTTCAGAGTTATTTAGCAAGCCCTACTTAGCACTAAGAATAGTTATAAAATAACTTGTACTAGTAATAATATAAGAAAATGATGTAACGATGGATATATTGCCTATTAGTTTCTAATGGCACTTAAAGTTTACAGTTAAATTGTTATTATAATTACTTTGATTAGATTGCATTGTTGTATTCGCGATAGGGATGCGGAATGGTTTAGTCTTATCCGATGCCTCCCTTAACGAATGCAGTTATGAGGGAATATGCTATATCGTTTACTAGGTCTATGTATTGATAAGATGTGGAGGGCGGCATCGGATAAGACCGAAACGACGTGAAGCCTGGAGCAGCCCGGGCCTGTAAGGCATCGCCATAATGCCATTATTTCAAGTTAATGAGCATGCCCTTATTAGGAAGCTATTAGTAATTAGGAAACCAATAGAAGCGGAAATTCATTAAAACTGAACGGAGCTATAACCCACTTTGCTGCGATTTGCATACCAAAGGTTATAGTCTAAGCTGTTAACTACAGTATTGCCATCAGCGTCCCATCTAAGATATTGATTCAAAGCTGCACTTGCGCTGTACCATAAATTGTAATCGAGGTTGTTGATTACAATATTACCATCGAAATCACCAGGTATCATGGTCGCATAACCATTTTGAAGTATCAATTGCTGGGTGCCTTTAGCTTTAATGACTCCAGTGGTGAAATTATATGTGGATGTGTTAGGATAAAATATAGATGAATTGCTCATCACTGCGATGTGATTGCGATGATATACTACGATAAAATAGTAATCGGAAGTCACATTGACAAATGGTACGCCTTCTAAGCCATCAGTTCCCATGATCACACCATCATTTCTTAGCAGGGCTACTTGTCTTGCGATTATTTGATTTTCGTTGTTCTTGTTACGCAGCTCTACTAAAACCCAATCAACGGTATTAGATGGCAAGCTAGTAACCGATGAACTTGCACCATAGTTATAAGGGCTTACGGCATAAGGGTGGCTATAGGGCAGTAAATTATTAGCTCTAAGATCAGTACGCATTAATCCATTATTGAGATGGAATCCACCGAGTAGCACTTTGACTTTCATACGCTGAACATTAACTACAGGGGTTGTAATGGTAACGGTAGAGCTTGACGTGCAATTAGTTAGCTCATAGCAATCAGATGCTATAGTGCCACCAAATAATGGGCTAAGACTTCCGACTGATAAGGACACGGATCCACTATGTGCGATGCCTTGTATGCAATAAGTACCTGCTCCTAGTGTAGCACCATTAACAATTCCTGTGCTGCCATAATAGGCTATTAACCCAGTGGCTGTATTAGTGATTATGTAGGCATAGTAGGAGGCGCTGAAACCAGTAACATTAAATGTAGTGGACTGGCTGGTGGTAATGCTGAGACTTCCTGTAGTACTAAGTGTTCCAGCACCTAAGCTACAAGAATTAGTACAAGCGGATAGGCAGTCAGGAGCTGCTTGATTGTACTGTGGTGAACCATTGGTCAAGTGGTCATTGACCTCGGAGAGTGTAGTGGAAGACCAGTTTTCATAAGGCCCTAGGGAGCTGCTCATTATGGAATTGCTCACATGGTATTCGGCACCTAATGTATGTGTAATTTCATGTGCATTGAGATTTCTGCGCAATACAGCATTGAGTGTATTGTTATCTTCTAATACGAGGTATGAAAAATTAGTACATATAGAGGGCAGGTAAGCCAGTCCTACAATAGCGTTCCCAGGATTGGCAGGAGCAGGCGTACAACCAGTATTGTTCTGAATGTCCCTAGTAGTCCATAGCTGCGCGAGGTCATAAGGAGTAGAACCAAATCCACCATCTTGTCCCCATTGATAAAAATCATCTAACAAGACACAAGCACTCGTGGAGGAGGTCCAAGTACCGCTATAACTGCTATAGTGATGTACAGGAATATAAAAAGAATAGTCATTAGAAAACTCATCGGCATACAGTCCAACCATTGCATTGATTACTGCTTCCGACTGATTAACAGCACCAGCAAGCGAGCCGTATTTATTGAGATAGGTGTAGTCTCCTGCTACCGCAACTTCGATAAGCTTACAAGTACCATTCTTAAAATTAAAATTTCCGCCTTTTGTTTCCTCCACCTTTTGATTCAAGGATAGTTGTACTAAGTCAAAACCACAACTATGATTTTGTGTGTCAATGAAATCAGCTACATTGTAAAATAGATAGAGGTCTAGGTTTTGCTCATTCTTATAGGGCTCAATGAAAAATGACTCATTTCCCACTTTGTAATAACCAAATATAAAACCATCGGTGACTGTAAATGAAGCTGTGCCTCCACCATCGGCATCCACATAACCCTGAAAAGTATTGACTGATAAACCGCTGATTCGTTGATCATCCAGTCTAATGATGGTTTGGGCATCACGAAGGGGAAATGGATTTAGCTGTAATGGGATTTCACCTAGGTCTGATACGAGTACTACTTGTTTTTGATCATTTAATATTTGGCGGAACTGCTTGGAGTCTATAGACTGAATTTGATAGGATGCGTAATTCTCAAGCTTAGGAAATAAGTCAGTAAGATCTTGACACAATAGTTTCTCTTGCACTTTAAGTGCATATACATTTGACAACGATAAAAAAAGCAGAATTGAGATAATTCCTTTGATGGTAAAATTCATTTAAGAATCAGATTGATGAACTTAATAACTTCTAACTGTACAAAAAGCAAAAAATAAGTGCAAAATAAATACCAAAAATTGGAATATAATAGCTTTTTGTAATCACCAGCTCATTTTTAACATCCAATAGACGATCATTAAGGCCATAAAATGCCACAATTAGACGTTTCATGTCTTTAACTTCAAAATCCGAGTGATAATTTTTCAATATTGAATTAAAGGATGGCCGATTTTCGCTGGCTCATCGACCCATAGATTGTAATCCAATGCATTGACTACGCCACTGAGATTGCCATCTTGGGGGCTGTAATTATTGATGATCGCATTGTTAATAGCCCATACATTGTAGTCCACTGCATTAATGACCCCATTCCCATCATAATCACCAGCGATCATTCCATATATGCCTGGCTCTAATTCCACCAGTTGTTCATTTCCTAATACTGAATTGCTCGAACCAGTTAAGTCCAAAATGCCATTTTGTGGAAATGTAACAGGTTGGTTGGTAATTACGGCTAGGTGATTTCGGTGGTATATAGCCACATAGTAATTGCTGGCTCCCACTTCGGAGAATAGGACTGGGCTAATTCCATCATTACTGGTCACAGTTCCATCGGTATGCAATAAAGCCACAGCCTGAGCTATAACCGATTCAGGGGCGGTAACTGCTCTTAGTTGTATGTATAGCCAATCTACTATGTCAGTTGGCATAGTGTTAATTGATTGTGATGGGTAGTTCCACGGACTAGTGCTATAAGGGTGACTTAGTGGTAAGAGTCCTAGGCCATTCAAGTCATTAGTCATCAATCCATCTGAATTGTAAGGTCCTTGTAAATAAAGCTTTAATTGAAGTGTAATACCTGAACAGTAATTAAGCAGTAGGGTATCTATATTCATATTACAGCCTAGGGCATCGGTAATGGCAACGCTATAGTTTCCAGCTGATAAGCCGCTTATATTTTGTGTAGTAGCACCATTAGACCATACAGTGGAGTATGGGGATTGTCCCCCACTAATCAATAGATTTATAGAGCCATTCATATTATCACAAGTCTCAGGTATCAGCGTTGAAGTAGTCATAAAATTAGTACAAGGGTCAGTGAGCTTGTATATTGTACCATCTAATACATTAGAAAAATATATTTCCCCAGCACTATCTTCTCCAAAACATGTTACCCCGGAATTAGAAAAGAAATTGGGGAGATGATGTGAGAGGGATCCTCCAGTACCGTCAGGCTGTAATAAGTACCAATCGGAAGTTACAAAGTCTGCACACATATACCAGCCTTGAAGCTGTGGGATATCGCTGCCCCTATATACGTAACCACCAGTGATAGAGCCACCTCCACTATGTGGATATTCAAATATAGGATCGGTATAAGTAATGGCATCCCCACAACCTGCTGGTTCATAAGAGTGTGATCCCTCATAGCAATCCCAGCCGTAGTTAAAACCACCTCCTGAGTTGGCATACTCGATATTTACTTCCTCCCAAGCATTTTGCCCTACATCGGCAATCCAAAGATTATGGTTAAACCGATCAAAAGTAAATTTCCAGGGATTCCGCATACCCATAGCCCATATCTCAGGCCTGTAAGGAGTAATTCCCACAAATGGATTGGTGGGAGGTATTGCATAATTAAGTCCAGGATCAGCATTATTCACATCAATTCTCAACATCTTGCCGAGCAATTGTGTAGGATCTTGTGCGCGGTCATTGGGGTCTCCACCAGAACCACCATCGCCCATTCCTATGTATAAGTATCCATCAGGACCAAATGCTAGGTGACCTCCATTGTGATTGGCAAAATCCTGATTAATAGTCATTAATATGTATGCTGAACTTGGATCAGCTTGATTGGGATTAGTACTACTAACTTGATAACGTGCTATGCGTGTATGTCCACCAAATCCCGTGTAATTGAGGTAAAAATATCCATTGTTTTCAAAGTCAGGATGAAAGGCTAAACCTAATAATCCCCGCTCACTGCCCGTACTAAGAATGGTACTAATATTGATAAAATCACCAGCCACTAGACTACCATCAGGATTAGCAATTCGTACATTGCCCGCTTGCCTTACTAGAAACATACGTCCATCATTTGTACTTTTAATATCCACAACACCACCAAGTGAACAAAATGGTTGATAGGTAAATGCTGGCTGAGACCAAGAATAAACCATTATAAATAAACACAAGAATAAAAATACTTTTGTTAAGAATTGGGTGGACATAAATGTTTAATTTGGAATACAAGTTAAGGCTATTTTTATTAAATATGTTTTGTCGCTAATACCATTAATACAAAGTTCAAGCTGGCAAAAAATGATCTTATAAAAAACAGGTAACATAACGCTAAAGGAATATACTCTAATAACCGCATTTTATTTTTCATATTGTTGGGCTAAGCTGTTCAATATTAATAGAATTCAGAATTCTCTAAAACCTTAGAACTATAAAGGGAAATCTAATTTTTATTCTATAAAAAATATAAATTGAATAATACTTGCAAAACAATTTCATACTATTAGGTGGTAAAGTTTTTTTTATTAGAGTATAAGACATTAATCTATCAATATAATAATTTGGGCGATGCCTGCGGCTCGGGCTGCTACAGGCTACACTTTCTGGCATTTATTTTTTTTCATTGGCCGCCAGAATCTTCGCAAGCTCGATTTGTTTTTGGTCTTATTCACTGATTCCCTGTGGAGTCTATATTTACAATCCTAGATAGAGCAATTGCATCCTCCAGAACTATTACAATAGCGAACGGGATTCAGCGAATAAGACTAAACCGTTCCGCATTCTTATCGCTTTGTATAACTTTTCTAAAAAAAGAAGTATGATTATCAAAATTGCGTATTGTCATAAAATAAGTATAGAATAAATCAATCTTGTTTTTGACTCAATAGGGCAATCAAGTGATCCTATGGTAAAGCGTAAATTCATTAAGATTATTTAGGTCATAGCTAAACTATTGAAGGCAGCATAGCTACTAAATAGAATGAATAAATATACCTACTAAAGTTATAGAAGGCTGACAAATAGCTATATTACTCCCAGGAAATGCAAAGTAGGTTCAGTTAAATCAGACATAAAAAATGGGTATCCCCATTGTCAAATGCAATAAAGATACCCACGTATAAAATCGTACTATGTGATAAGTCTAATTAGAACTCATCGGTGCTTATTCTATAACTATTGTTTTAGCAGGCGTTACCGGTGCGGCTTGTTTTTTTGGCAATTCGATTGTTAATATGCCATTGTTATGACTAGCTTTTATGCCCTCTGTATTCACAAGCTCATTAGGTATATGGAAGCTGCGTTTGAAACTAATAATACTAAACTCACGACGTGTAAACTTAGCGTCTTTGGTTGCAGTTTCGGAATTTTCCTTGTGATCAAATGATACAGTAAGGGTTTCGTTTTCGACGGCGATATTAATCTCCTCCTTAGGAATTCCAGGAGCTAGTACCTCCACCTGAAAACCATTGTCAGTCTCCTTAATATTTACTGCTGGTTTTGTGAGGCTAGTGCCACAGTTATTAGCAGTAGTATGGCCTACTGAATTAGAAAAAACTTGATCCATAAGTTGTGGTAAACTTACTAAAGCTGGCGAATGAAATCTTGACATTTTCATATTTAAAAAATTTATTTGGTTATGCAATCAATTGATCAAACGACATACCAATTCGATCCTTTGCGTCAATATGACACAAAGGAAAAAAATAATATGACAATCTGTCTTAATGAATTAAAAAAAATGGTCATAATGTCAGGAAATAATTGTGTATTTAGCACATAGGAGGTGGGTATAATAACCGTCTCAACTTTGAAGTATGAAATAATTGTATAGATGGACACATCACCTCTTTTTAAATGTTTTAAATAGTAAGAAATCCTTGGTCAATACATTATTGCACAGCAAATCATAGAATTCTAATATATAGCCTACCCAAAAACTAAATAGGAAAATAAACGTATTTTCTATTATGTTGATTTTATACTTAAATATTAGATGGGCTAGTGATAGTAATAAGTGACAAATAGGTTAGATAGCAAATACAGAAACCGAACTATTAATAAATACAATAATTGATAACCTAGTGCATATCCATGAATCACACTTGAGTACAAGGCAATATCTCAATAGTATAAAATAATTTTCAATCACCTTGCAACCATTTTTTTTCAATGTCAATACAACCAAATTATTTGGTGGTAGCTCTTATAGTTATTAAGAGCTATTAAACATTAAGAATAGATGTATGAAAGATTGCATAGGAAATATTTTTCTGAGGTATGAGAAGGGTCATAAGCCATTCTTAAGTAAAAATGTTTTGTATAGCTATTATCGCCACAACAAAATTGATACAGTATCGAAATGGCTATTAATTAATTAGTATAGTACTTTAAAACAGTATATAATCACTCATTCCCCAGTTTGAGTTGAGGGGTAGCCCAAATGGCTACTCCTCTTTTTTTAATATCTTGTGGTCTAATTCAATATTCTATTACATATATGGTTGACAAAATAAATACTTGGCTGCCACCTGAGTTGAGATTATTTTTACTTGGCATTGTTTTATTATTCTTTGGTGTTGTATTACTAACACCCTCATTTGGACACCCTTGGGATTCACTATGTTGGCAAAACTGGGCTACAAAAATTCACGATGATGGAATAGGTAAAGTATATGAATCGGGATCAGACTATATGCCGTTGTACCTCTATATATTGTCCTTTTATGGCGATATACAAGGCAATACAGAGTTCATAGTAAAAAACAGTTATAAGCTCAAATATTTTACTTATTTCATAGAGTTAATAGCAGGCTTATTACTGATTCGAATTGTGTATGAGTTCACAGGGAATTTGATCTATTCATTATTGATTTCATTGTTGTATTATCTAAATTTTTTTTATTTTTATAATTCCATTATTTGGAGTCAGGTCGATGGGATAATGACCTTTTTAATTTTCTTGTCATTTTGGTTTGCGTATAAAAAAAGCGTTTTATTATCGGGTATATTTTTATTATTGGCGATCAATTTTAAATTGCAGGCCATCGTATTTATTCCATTAATAGGGCTTCTATTATTACCTGAATTAGTACATCGAACCTCTTGGATTAAGTTACTATTATTAATCGTGATGTTAGTGGGCATTGAAGTATTGTTGTATTTACCACACTACCGTGCTGGCAATTTAGACAAAGCTCTAGCTGTAATAACTGATTCTTTTTCAAAATTTCCAAAGGTATCGCTCAATGCATTTAACTTCTGGTATTGGTTAGTACCTGAGCCAGCTACTACGCCTGACACTTTGGAGTTTTGTGGAGTTACATATAAGCGTATAGGACTGATTCTGTTTTTTGTCAGCTCGTTTTTTGCATTATTGCCATTATTTCTCCACACTATTAATAAAATATTTTTCCCTGAAAAACAAAGCCATTATAGTTTTCAAAAAATGCTTATAGTAGGGATATTAATAGGCCTTTTATTTTTCTTTATGAATACAGAGATGCATGAGCGATATGCACACCCAGCTATATTTTTCGCTGCTTGTTACGCCTTGTTAACCCGTCGTATATTTATATATATAATTTTAAGCATAGTCTATTTTTGTAACCTAGAAAGAGTGTTGAGTTTTACAGCGATGAATCACAAAACATTGATATATACTCCTTGGTTTTTAGCGATCGGATATTTTGTGGTAATAGTTTATTATTATTATCTGTTGTATCGCAAAGAAGATGACCCAATCCTAGCTGGCTATTAGTATTCCGTTCAGTGAAATAAAATAAAAAAAGGAAATCAAATAATTTGATTTCCTTTTTTTATATGCTTATGTATTTATAAAAACTAAAATACGCTTGACTCTAGATACTGGACAATAGACTTAGAATAGTTGTTGTAATCGGCTTCAGGATCGTAAATCTTGAATCGTCGAAAATGCGATAGGGATCGTAAGGGTTTGTACTGGGGTGGCGGGCTTTCAATTGCTTTAAATTAATAAGGCCGAAAGCCCGCCACCCCAGTACCGAAGCGACAGCGTAGCCCTGTAGAGCCCGGGCCTGTTCTGTAGCTTGCGGAGGACAGGTATCGCCCATTCTTCATTAAATATAATCAAGGAGCTTATCCGTAGTCAATACTTCTTATACCTCTGTTGACAACAGTATGTTTGTAGTATCCTATGGGTTAAATGTGAAAATAAAATTGGCTTTTACCCTAATGTTTTATGACAACCTTTGAGAATTTTTCTTTCCCCGATTTTGCTTCTATTATATAGGATCCTTTCGGCAATTTTGATAAATCTTTTAAGGTTGAAGGACTGGTAGTAGAATTCCAATCTTTTATTTTTTTACCCATAGTATCATAAAGCGTAATTACATCTAATACATCATTGTTAGGAGTAATGAGCACATTTAATTCATTGTGGAATGGATTGGGATATACATTTAATCTACTCTGATCGAGGGTAATATTTACAGTACCATTAGGCATATTAACGATTGAATACACCTTAACTGTATCTTGCCCTTCACTGTTGTTATAGCATATTAGCTTATTATCATAGCCTGCGAGTTCACTCAGTATGCAGCTCAGTCCTTCGGGATTTTCGAACAGTACATTTCCATTGTCCTGCGCTACATAAACCGCTCTATCACTGGTTTCATTATCGAGCCAGCTAACGATGTATTCTATTTTATCATCTTCATTAGCGATATCATCGCTAAATTGTATCAGGCTGGGCTGATCGCCATTTTCGTTTTTGTATATAGGGAATGATTTATACAAGCTATGATCAGCATTATAGATATTGATCGTATCGGAATCTGCAAAGAAATATTTTTCACCATTGATACCCAAATTATTTCTTCCTTGATATGTGCCTTCGCTATAAGTTTGCTCAGGGCTAATTTCAGGAAGGTTATAGAATGTATAGGTATTGTCATTATAATTGGTTTCTATAAGTTTGGTATCTAATCCATCGAGCATGGAAAGAAAGAGAGGATTGTCGCTTTGGTGTATTATATCACCTTCTTCATTGATCACTAAGTATTGATAAGCCCCAGGCATATCGTATCTAACAATTAGTTCGATCATATCATCGCTGTTAAAACTGTGTATGGACCAATCACCAAAGCTGTACATATTAGGTGTATAGCCCTCGAGTGTGGGCAAACTAATTGTTTTTATTAATTCTAAATTTTCGTTATATACTTTAAATTGTGATTGATCTAACTGTGTTTCTACAAGTAGTATTTCCCCATCTTCTAATATTAAAAAGCTAGCACTGAAATTGCCTTCAGTGGCATTGTCGAGTACTAATTCTTCCTGCATGGAAGGGAGTGCATACACTGTATAAGTTTGGTGACCTGTTAGTTGATTATTAGTAGTTTTAATAAGTTTAGCAATATATGGTTCTGTGGATAAAATAATGGGAGAGTAGTATATATTGCGTCCATCAGTTGTTATGCTGTCACTCAATATAATTGTGCCGTTTTCATCCCATATAGCACCTAAGGTATAATTGAGTTCATTAATATATACACCATAACATTCTATTTCAGGATCGGTGTCAAACATAGTCGCTGTAACTTGAAACCCATAAGCAGGGGCAATAAGATCTTGAATTACTTCAGGTGTATTAACAGTTTTTAATAGTTGATGTGCGCCATCATAGATCAATACATTGTGGTCAGTAGGTTCATAAGTGATATATCTTTCACCTTGCGCTTCAAAATTTTGTCGCGACAGAACAAATCCTGGATAGCTATGTTCTAGTTCAAACTGAGCGAAGGCGGTGAAACCGCTAAATAGGAGGGCTAAAAAATAGAGAAATGATTTTACGGAAATTTTTTTCATAGAATGAATGGTTTATTAAAGGTCAAAATTATACTAAGCAACGATGTGATATGTAAATTATTCTTCTAAATAATCCAAGTTTTTGCCAAATGTTTCCTTGGAATATATTAATGCTAAGAGTGCGATCAATAGACAGCAACCTCCGACTATGTAAGCAGCGGTAATAATGCTTCCATAATAAGTTGCAAGTGACTTAAAGGCTAGGCTAATAGGTACAAGAAGTCCACGAGCGAAATTCGGTACTGTGGTAGTAACGGTGCTGCGCATATTTGTGCCAAATTGTTCTGAAGCAATGGTTACAAATATGGCCCAATAACCTACACCAACACCAAGTAAAAAACACTTAAAGTAAAATAAATCAATAGATACATTATGGGAGTTAATGTAATAGACCACGCTTAAAAAACTGAGGCCATGAAACAGCCACATAACCTTCTTCCTACTGTGCAGTAGCTGGCTGAGCAATCCACTCAATAAATCACCTACTGATAAGCCCACATAACACCACATAATAGCTTGTCCCGGCACCGGTCTTTCCGATACACCCAGCAATGTGCCAAACTGGTCGCTAAATGTTACTAAAATCCCAACAACAAACCATGTAGGTGTACCGATGAGAATGGTTGCTATATACTTAAAAAGTCTATTGGGTGGCTGGAGTAGTATCCTAAAATCACCTTTAGCAACTGACTTATTAACCAGCTCCTTATACATACCTGACTCGTGTACGGAGATGCGCAATACAAGCAGCAATAAGCCCAGTACACCACCTATCCAATAACATACCCTCCAAGAAGGAACTACCTGACTTACAAAATAAGCTGCTACAGCACCAAGAAGTCCCACTACCGCTACCACAGTAGTACCCCAGCCACGATTGTGCTTGCCCATAACTTCACTCACCAGTGTAATGCCAGCACCTAACTCACCTGCGAGACCTATTCCAGCTATAAACCGCAATAGCTTATAGGTCGTTATGTCTTGTACGAATCCATTGGCGATATTAGCAAGTGAATAGATGATAATAGAGCCAAAAAGTACTGTGAGCCTCCCGCGCTTATCACCTAATATTCCCCAAAACATGCCGCCTATCAATAGGCCAGTCATTTGCCAATTGAGCAAGGAAGTGCCTATATCTAACTGCAAGGCATCAGGAATCCCTAAGTCTTGCAAGCTGGCCTTGCGAACGATACCAAATAAGAGGAGATCATAAATGTCAACAAAATAGCCAAGGGCAGCTACTAGTACAGTAAGGAAAATTAATTTTGTGGAAGCCTGAGTTTGCTTTTCTTCTAATACCATAATCTAATTGCGTTACAAAAATTGTTTTGGATTACAAATTACGCAGAATTAATAATTATATCCATAAGTGATGCAATGAATAAGTTATAACATAACTTTAAGTGATTAACTCTAGCAGGTGCTAACCTATAATTCAATGAATTGGATACAAGCATTTTTTTAATTATTAAAATGATAATTTTATGGGATCATACAGATGCAGTAATCACTTATGGCGATGCCTCCGGCCCGGGCTATACAGGGCTTCGCTGCGCTCCGGTACTGGGCTGGCGGGCTTTCGGCTTTAATCATTTCAAGCGATTGAAAGCCCGCCAGCCCAGTACAAACCCTTGCTATCCCTATCGCAAATTCAACACCTAACAACGACAATGATTGCTAATGCGATTTAGCAGCATATTTAACTGACTTCTACAGAGTAAAACCCTACAACATAATAAGATGAATCGCTTATACTATTCGCTAACACTAACAACAATAACAGGACTATATAGTTATATGTGATCAATATATAAATGAGCGAAAATTCTCAACTTATTAATTTTACTTAGATAGAATAATAACCAATCAGCAATCGCAGTCCATGTAGCAGGATGTGAACTATAACAGCTGGTTGTAATATGCGACCTATTAAACACACTATATGAAAAAATAGAAATAACTGTGAATAGGAAAAATAAGAAACAATACCCATATATAGACCCAAGACTGAATTATCAACAGCATCGAACAATACAGGTGGTTATACAATCACCTATTGAATGGTTTGCAATAGCAATTAAGAGATAGGACATTATTTTTTCTTTGTCTTTTTCTTGGAGGATTTAGCGATTTTATTATAGTCCATACATAGCTGAATCCAATAGTCAAAATCTTTGCTTTTCTTTAGTACCGCTATGCTAACATAGCCATAGCCTTTCATGTGGCGCTTAGTAAAATCCATTGGGCGACAACCATTGATTGAAAAAATTTCCTCTTCCATTGCTGGGTCAAACCGAACCATGAGCTCATCACCTATGATACCCATACACATTTTATCCGCTACCATATAGCAAACACCACCAAACATTTTTTTTACTTCGTAATCCACTTTATGTTTATCTAATTCATCGATCACCTGCATGTGGAGGGCTTCATTATATGCCATTGCTTAGTTTGTTTTTTTTATTGTCGAATAATAGATGGAAATTGTATTATTAATCACCAGGGATAGGTTAGAAATGTTTTATATACCCTATAAAAAAATGGATAATTAATTCCTAAAGATAAGAATTAAATATTTTTTACCCTTATAGTTACATAGTTATTAAGCACATTCTAATTAGGGTTATTCAAGTATGAAATTATATATATCACTTAGTAGAGACAGTGGTTTTATGATTAGTCCATTCAAATGTCTCAATTATCTTCATAATATCGGTCCTGAAAAAATCAATAATAGGAGCTAAGGAATCGTCATTAGGGGTGTTAGAAAAATAGAGCGAACCTCTAATAAAATTAGTAGTAGTATCAGTAAGGAAAAACTGAATAGCACTAGCAGCATTGCCACCTACATTGCTTAGCTGTCCGTGTATGCCTTTAGCAGTACTCACTTCCTGATCTTCGATATACTCCGCTTTTACGACATGCTTATTCGTCATTTTATAGGCGTCTTCTATGAGCTTATTTAATCCATCAGACTTAGTGATTGCATTGTAACTGAGATGGAGCTTGCAATTAAAATCTCTAAAATCCATATTGAGCCAGCATGGGTTATCAATTTTTTCATTAAAGAAAGTGGTGTTTTGAACGATGGTACTATATGTAGGATACTCAAATTGAAATGGGCAATCAGCACTCTGAAATAGTTGATACTTATGCTCAGGAAAAATTACTCTAGGATAAGACTTAGGCTTAGGAATATAGGTGTCATTACAGCTTGAAAGTATAACCAAAATAAGACAGGGCAATAAAACGCGAAGGAACAAAATATAATAACGCATATTCATATTTGTAATTAATAAAAACATATAAACCGAAGGGTGCAAATATAAAGGGTATCATAATAACAACCTCTAACAGCTATGCAAATATATGGACTAAACATTACAAAATCGCCATAATTTCTATAGGCTAGCTATAAGATGCTATCAATTAAAGAAACACAGGTGATTTAGCTAACGCAATTCAGCTAAAGGATGAGTTAGTAACCAAATATTTACAATGGCTATGCTGGATCCTTTAATAGCTAGGGGTTAAATAAATTAGTAGGCAATATGAAAAACACAAAATAACGCATAGCTAGCATCATTAGTTAAATAAGCCACAGCAGTTTATAATTGAGTGGAACTACACTTGTAATGGAGATAGTGATAGCCAATAATAATCCAATTAAATACACAGTACCCAACTTTAATATAAAATAATAAAGGGATATAGTAAGTGAGAAGCTAATAGGGTAAATTAGAATGGCAAATGGCTATCTCCATCGCTAATATGTGGAGGCTCATTGTGAAAATCTTTAGGCAATTGTTCAGTATGTGGTGGATGTAGTTCGTTGGTATGTCCCTGTACTGGTTTTACATCTAACATACTGAGATCAGTAGCTTCAATTTCGGTTACATACCTCTTATGGCCTTCCTTATCGTCCCATGATCTAGTTTTCATACGCCCTTCAATAAATACGAGCGATCCTTTTTTGAGGTATTTTTCAGCTATGGATCCAAGCCCGCGCCACATCACAATATTATGCCATTCAGTATTTTCAATGCGTTGTCCATTTCTATCGGTATAGGAATCACTGGTAGCTAAGGGGAAATTAGCTCTTACCGTTCCACTCTCAAAATGTTGTACTTCTGGATCCTTACCCAATCTGCCTATTAATAGCACTTTGTTTAATGTTCTCATATCAACTTATGAATTTATACTCAAATATAATAAAAATATTACAAAACCAATTTATAAAGTTGCAGAAAATATTTTTGAATGAATCGTGGTAATGGTTTTTTTAGCAGTTCTTGTTTTTCTAGCCATTCACCATCTAAGCTTGTGTTATAGTTGTCACATTGTATATGCACAAATTGAGCGTGAAGATTTTGATGGGTTAGCACCCATTTTTCGGTATTGGATATGTGGGATATATTATTAGAATTTATATTCATCTTTTTCAATCTCAATTGTATTCTTCGATTTGAATATGGCTGCTCTTCTTCTAAGATAGGAGGTGCATATAGGTTTTTCCATATATCATTTGTAATCCTTTTCTGCATTAATACTTTATCATTACTATATAACACAAGGAATATAAAATATCGATCTATCTTCTTAACTTTTTTTGATTTAATGGGAAATAGCGCAACAGTATCCATTAGCAGTGCCTTACAATGCTTAGCTAAGGGACAGATAGGACAAGTTGGATTAGTAGGTTTACATACAGTAGCACCTAGATCCATGATGGCTTGGTTGTAAAGTGCTGGTTCTAAAGTATCCAATAAGGACTGAGCAAGGGATTGATAGATGGCTTTGCCTTGTGTAGTATCGATATAGTCATCCATCGCGAAGTATCTAGCTATGACTCTATATACATTGCCATCGACTACAGCACAAGGTTCGTTGTAAGCAAAGGATGCGATCGCTGCGGCGGTATAAGGCCCTATGCCTTTCAGTTTTAATAAGTTCTTGTAGTCAGTAGGGAATTCATTTTTAAGCTCATTATATATGTACTTAGCAGTAAAGTGCAGGTTTCGTGCACGGGAGTAGTATCCAAGCCCTTCCCAATATTTTAACACCTCTTCTTCATCAGCTATTGCTAATTCATTATTAGTAGGAAACCGTGTTATAAATCTTTCATAGTAGGCCAGACCTTGCTCAACCCTAGTTTGTTGTAATATAACTTCGGATATCCAGATAAGATAGGGGTTATTAATGCCTTTCCATGGCATAGACCTATGATTAGCAACTGCATGCCATTGCAGCAAAGCCCGAGTAAAAAACTGCTTATCGCTCATGTTAAATCAATGATAATAAAATTCAAACGAAAAGAATTGAACTTATCTATTGGGCACAAAAGTACATGATCGCCATTGGCTAGGCACTTTAAAGTCTAGATTTTCCTATATCGGCTGTAAGATTTTCTTTCGATTTTGCCGATTTGCCATTCTGATAGGCTAGCGCGATTTACGATTACCGATTTAGGATTTATGAGCCTGATGTATGTCGTAAGACCTAAGCTTAGTCCAGTGTCCATAATCCAGTTTCTAGTGTCTGGTTAAAGCGATTCACGATTCACGAAACTGATTTTTGTGATAGTCACTGCATTAAGTCTAGCGTCCAAAGTCCAGTTTTTAAAGTCCCGTTAAAGCGATAGGGATAGGAGGGGTTTGTGCAGGGTTGGCGGGCTTTCATCAGCTTATTCTAATAAAGCCGAAAGCCCGCCAACCCTGTACCGGAGCGACAGCGAAGCCCTATATAGCCCGGGCCGGAGGCATCGCCCAAATTTATTACATAGGGATTAGAATGTCATAGTTTGAAAATTTTCTTACTAAGAAGTCCAAAGTTGTGGCTGTAGAGGATAAGGAACAATCGAAGCTTGCGAAAAAAAATAAGCAACAAACACTATGGATCCGAATTTTATAATAAGTTACTACAAAATTAATGACATTGATGTATGAAGATAAGAATTAGGAATGATCACCTATTCAGTAGCCATAGTGCTGTAATAAATGCATTTCTTTAGAATAATTTTCTGAGGAAATTGCTCAGTATTTAAAAATTTATTTATAACTTTAGGTCATTATTAAACCCCCAATAAAAATGATAAAAAAAATATTAGCTTATAACCTCGCCCTCTTAGTAGTTGTAAACTCATTATTTGGGCTAGCCTCCGCTCAATCAAAATATGATATTAAAGTGGCCACTAAGGAGGTGGGAAAAAATCATTTCGCATCTCTTCAATCCCATTTTGAAGACTATGAATTAGTTCATATTGATTCTAGGTCTTGGGCTGAACAATTAGAAAAAGCCGAATATTCAGTTACTAGCAAGATCTCCTTAGGAATTTCGGGCAATATGGATATGGTTCTTACTAAATCGAACTTGCGCAGTGCAACTTGTATCCTACCTACACAAGATACAGAAAGAAATTATAAGGGATATATAGCTATGAATCACGGAGGAGAGGTGCGGATAAGCGTCGCTCCAAATTTTATTTATGGATGGTATGATATAGGAAGTCAAAAATATTTTATTGAGCCATTAAGAAATTATATAGCTAGTTGGGATGAAAAGGCTGATATTTATGTCCTATACAAAGAGGGAGCTCATAAGGTTACAGGGACACATAAATGTGGTGTTGAGATCGTAAAGTCCTGGACTGAAAAGGCGGTAAAGCCCTATCAAGGGATGTATAAGGTGGAATGTAAAGAAATAGAGCTTGCTACTGCATGTGATGTAGCTTATAAGAATTATTGGGGGGGAGCTACTGAGGCAAGTTTACAAATGGAGGCAGTAGTTAATGCAATGAATCCGGCATTTCTCAGCACCTTTACTTTTGATTTTCAATTCACTATAATAGAGGAATACATTCCTGATACAGATCCTTGGACCTCATCGACGGATATGTGTCTTCTATTAGATGAGTTTAGGCAATGGGGTGAAGGTGGTGGCCTAGCCTCAAATTTTGATGTGGCACAATTATGGACCACTAGAAATCTAGCCATCCCCACTGGTGCACCTAATTGCCCAGGTACTGGATTTACCCCAGGTGCTGGCTATGTGGGATTTAGTTATACGCCTATGATATGTTCACAATATTCTTATTTGGTAATGGAACAATATACAAGTAGTCTGAGCTCGCTTAAAATATTGAATGCTCATGAGTTAGGGCATAGTATGGGAGCATTAACACATACCTCGGATGGTATTATGACAACGACGATACTGCCCACTACTAATTTTGGATTTGAAGCATTAAGCGTCAATGAAATAAATGATTTTATAGATAATGGATATACGCCAAATTTTATTCCGCCACCTAGTTGTTTTGATACGAGTTGCCCCGTAGCACCATGCTTAGCATCGGCAGGCACATTGAGCACCACAGGCGAATTGGAAATTGACATCAATGGAGCTACTACATTTACTGTTCAGGGACAAAATGCTGTAGTGTATGATTATATAATTAGTGATGTGCTTACCAGTCAAGTAGTATATTTTGGACCCAATCCTTTGGTATCTGGAGCACTATTAGGAGTGGGTGAATATTGCATACAAGGATTATCGCACGATGGAACGATAAGTTATAATATTGGCGATCCAGCACCTAATCCATCAGGTGAGTCAGGGGATTGTTTCGCTATTAGTCCATGTAGTGCTGGCACGACGGTGACGATAATAGAACCCGCTGTACCTAAGGTGAGACTCAATGTATTGCTAGAAGGATTTTATAGTGGCAATGGTCTTATGTCCAATGGATTAATGTCATTGCAGTTAATACCATATGCTCAGCCATATAATACAGCTCCTCATTATTATGCAGGCAATGAGACCGTCACTGATTTTCCTGTCGGTGTCTTAGATTGGATATATGTGCAAGCACGGTCTTCTAGTAACGATATGGAAGTACTTGATGAGGCAGTAGGATTTGTAAATAGTCAAGGCGATGTAGTGGACATCAATGGGCAAGAGGGTGTAAGTTTCCCTAATCTTAGTCCAGGTAATTATAATATTGCAGTGTTTCACAGAAATCATTTAGCTGTTATGACAGCCGAACCTATAAGTCTGCCTAATGATGTTAGCTATTCCTTTTCAGGATCTATGAATTCAGCTAAGGGTGTGGATAAATTAAAGTATGAAGATGGATATTATGTATTAATCGCTGGGGATTATAATATGGATGGAAATATTAATTCTACTGATTATAATGCGTGGGCTGGTGATGCAGCACTTGTGAATGAATATGTAGGTTTTGATGGCAATGGTAGTGGTGTTGTAAATTCAGGTGATTATAATATATGGTTTACAAATCGCAGCAAGCTAGCCTATAACAGCCTTATTTACTGATATTATTTCTAGGGGCTTATCTTTACAATAAAATTAATAATATTGAAAAGCATAAGAAAACTTGCTTCCTGCATATTTTTATTTATTGTATTGAGTAAAAGTGCTGAGCTACTGAATGCACAACCACAAAATGATGAGCTTGTCAATGCAATAGATATAAGCAATTTATTCATCGGTAGCCCTTTGGCAATCAATACAGGCGGACCCTATACGAACGATGGGGCTACTCTGGGTCAAGATGATCCAATGGAGCCAGACTGTTTTATTGATGATGAAACAATGCTCAATAAGAGTGTGTGGTTTGTCATCCATCCATCACAAAGCGGCAATTATTCCATACTCACCAGCACCGATGCCGCTTGTACCAGTTCACCTATGGGTGGGACAAGTGGGGATACAGAAATAGCTTTGTACGATCACTTGCCCCTAACTACAGATAATAGTATATCAGCCATCGCTTGTGCCGATGATTATGATTTAGAACCTAGTGTATCGCCTTGGAACTCCCTAATAAATTTTTATTTAGAGGCAGGCCAAGTTTATTATTTACTAGTTGACTCCTGGGATGGACAAGAAGGAGAATTTTGTATTAATGTATTAGTAGGAGGCCAATCTTGTGGCAATGATAGTTGCGAACCATTTGAAACATATTCTAATTGCGCTGATGATTGTGATTGTATTGTTGATCTTCGATATGTGGACATGACAACCTTGCTGATAACAGATACACCTTCCTTGTATTGTTCTAATGATGTGTATATTGCTGGTCCTCCACAAGACCCACCGATGGCCTTTTTGCCATTTGTTATTTTATTCTCCTCCATGCCACTCGACAATGAAGCTGTACTGGGCGAAATTAGCCTTTCAGCAGGAGTCTTATACAATGCCAACCCACCTCCTACCCCATCGCCTGATAATATAATCAATGGTTTTATTTTTTACATAGGCTTAACTGCCGATGATCTATTGGTACCAAGCATTGAAATCAGTTTTAATAATTTAGTGGACGGCAATTGCAGCGGCACTTTTAACATAAGTACTGCTGTACTAGCAAGCCAATTAGATATAGCAACTGAATGTGCAGCACCATGCAATGGCAATCAATATTGCAATGAAGCAGAGCCATGTACTTGTAGTGATTGTGGATGTGAAATGGACTGTACTGACGCTGCCTTTGGATTTACTGATATATATACCTGTTATAATAGCGATGTTTCTAATTCAAGTCATACCATATCATCTCCTAACCCCGAAGAGTATGCTGCTAATGGCAAAGAGATTGTGTATGCCATCTTTTATGCTAGTAGTGATGGGACGATAGCTGGAATACCCAATGCAGTATTTGCCAGTCAACCTTTTGCCGATACTAATATTGTTTTTTTGGATCAAGCTGTTAGTGGGGAGGGTGGTCTGTTGGGGAGTTTCCCATTGCCACATTTTGGCGCACAAGGCTGTGAACCATTTAGAGCACAGTTAGCCCTGGTTGCGGGTTTTTTTGATCCAGTACAAACATTTGTGCCATTACAACCATTGCAAGGAGATCTTACCTGTTTTCAAATAATTGATTACTATGAATATCCGCCGGTACCACATATTGAAATAATCTCTGGCAATTGTGACCAAGCAGCTACTGTACAGCTAGTTGCAAATAATGGGGATATATGTGCAGAATTGCAAACAGAAATCCCTACCAATATTGATATTCAAAAAGATGAGGATTGCAATGAATATATAAACTATAGTTTTGAATACGGATATAATTCTCCTTGTGATACATTATTTAGTGGTATTCTTGAGGCTGAGTGTGAATGCTTAGGTACTGGGATTGTGGATAACAATAATCATATAATAGAATACAGAGACAATGAAGTTATATTATTGAATAGTACCTTGCCACACGATATTCAACTGCGAATTGTTAGTATAGATGGCAAGCAAGTATGTAATTATACATATAATGAGATAATGAATAGCAATTATAAAATTGATCTCAATGAGTTGCCCTCAGGTATTCACCTCCTAAGCATACAAGATAGCGAAGACAGCCTAGTAATTAAGATTGTAGTTAACTAAAAATCATTCCAATGCTCGACACCTTTTTTTTATTAAATCAGCGTGGAAAAAGCAATAGCTTATAGCTACATTTCAATAAAAGTACAGATTATGAAAATAATTTAACTGCCTATATGGTTGAAGGATTCAATTCTTAAATCTTGTGTTCTATTCATCTTTTATCTCTACTTTAAAACTCATTCTGTGCAGTGGAGTGTAGCCTTGCTCTATAATTTTTTTTCGATGATATAATGTAGGATAGCCCTTGTTTTCATTCCATTTATATTGTGAATAATTTTGATGTGCTTCATCCATAAATTCATCTCTATAAGTTTTAGCTAGGACACTTGCAGCCGCTATGGAGGCATACTTGCTATCTCCTTTTACAATAGTAAGGTGGGGGATGAATTGGAAGGGTATGAATCGATTGCCATCTACTAAAATAAGCTCTGGAACTAGGGTTAATTTCTCAAGTGCTAAATGCATGGCCTTTATTGCTGCATTCAATATGTTAATTTGATCTATTGTTGCTGCATCCACTGAACTAACAGCATAGCTCAAAGCCTCCCTTTCAATAATGGGTCTAAGTTCATTTCTCTCAGCTTCATTGAGTTGCTTGCTATCATTGAGTAATGGGTGATAAAAATTTTTTGGCAATATTACCGCTGCAGCATATACAGGACCCGCAAGGCAGCCTCTTCCAGCTTCATCGCAGCCCGCTTCTATCATATCTCTTGTATGCGATACTAGTAAAGACAATACACCTATTTTAATGCCTGCAAAATTACTTACATTATCTAACTATATCTACACTATATAATGTTATACCCAAAAATTAGACTATTTTTGAGATTAATTATAGCTCATGATGGGGAAAACTAATGTCAGATTATATAAATCATTCGTTTTATTGTCTTGTTTTATCATATATGGATTAACCATACATGCACAGTCGGATAACCCGCCTGAAAACTATACCAATACGACTATGCGACAGTGGCTCAGAGATAACTGGTATAATGGCTATCAAAACATTGTGCCTAACAGCAGCGGTTATGCAGGTGCTCGACTGATAATGTACAACACTTTAGATGTACTAAATGGAAATTTAGTATGTATATACAGCGGCATGACCCAACTTGTACCTGTTGGTGGTTATTCCGATGCAGATGCCGCATTTCCATTTAATTGTGAACACATAGTTCCACAGTCATTGTTCAATGAGCAGTATCCTATGAAAGCGGACTTGCATCATCTAGCTGCTAGTTTTAGCGACTGGAATACCGCAAGAAGTAATTATCCTTATTCTGAAATTGTCGATAGTCAAACAGAACAATGGATTTTTAATACACAAGATATTAATTGCCAAGACTCAGCACCTTGTATGCCCACTTCGAATATTGATGCCTATACCGAAATATTGCTCAATGGAAATAACTCACGTTGTGAACCGCGCGAGTCAGTAAAAGGGAATATAGCCAGATCAGTCTTTTATTTTTTTACCATGTATCCTGCCTATCAGATTGGGGATATTGGCAATATTAATACGCTGTACCAATGGCATCAGGAAGACCCACCTACTATTGAAGAGCTCACACGCAATGGATTGGTGGAAAACTATCAAGGAAACCGCAATCCTTATATCGATCATCCTGAATGGGTATATAAGGCTTGGATTGCAGCACCTATAAGCGGAATTGATGATGCCACAAGCGCTAGTTTTAATATGAATGTCACTGGCTATAATAAAACCAATGCTACATTGAACTTGTCAGTTATAACAAGCAATAATACCAGTGCCACAATTGAAATTTTTGATCTTTATGGCCAGCAAAAACACATACAAAACCTAGAAATCACTAGTCATATACAAGAATATCAGTTGCTAACACAAGGCCTTGGTAATGGCATATATATAATTAAGCTAAATGCGGGTGATAGTGGTTACAAAACCATTAAATACTGCTTGCACAATTAGGACTTCTTACTATTTTAAAATTGTATTCTTTCGGAAAATCGTGATGAAAAGAATTTACTAGAACGATTATGACCAAAAGGAAACAAATACCCAAAGGCACATTTATTGCTATTAAATTTTGAATATTATAAAGTTGTAATTGAAAAAAATGCGCATTAGTGTGAATACATAAAATTATAAGACAGTATTGTGGCGATGCCTCCGGCCCGGGCTATACGGGGCTTCGCTAGCGCTCCGGTACAGTGGTGGCGGGCTTTCGGCTATATTAATTTCAAGCAGTAGAAAGCCCGCCACCACTGTACAAACCCCTCTTATCCCTATCGCGAATAATACAAAAATTGTGCAAGTAATCTAACTAAAATACCCATCAAAACCTCTTAAAATAAATGAGGCTATATAATGAATATTAAAATGTAATGCTCATAACAATTATTATATAGGTTAGTGTACATTCTTATAACCTGTGGTGGTAGATACTAATAGATAATAAAGGCTATTATAAGTTTTGGTTGTATGAATAACTATAGAATAACGATTTATATATAATCCAGAAAGATAATTATAAAACTATTTTAGCTCTTAGGTTAGTTAAATGGATTCTGCAATACAAAAGAAAATTTTTGGTAGCCACCACAGAATTAACTAATAGCAGCGTATCGAATGAGTATGGCGCTATATATTATGTAACAATTGCATTGACCTTTTAAATCCTACCCAAACCCTACAATTATTCGATAATACTAAAATTATTGTTTTTGGCTTGCCAATTTATATTATCAAAATTGCTTAGCATTAATATTGAACAATATTTTCATTATTGGTCAGGTAACTTTAGTTGAATAATTCAAATACAGTTTTTGTCAAATAAAGTGGGGTAAATCTATATAATTATGTATTTTGTTTATTATATTTGACGGAAACTATTCCTATTGGATTTTATTTATGATTTTGATATTAATATGGCGTAACCCCATAAAATGAATGAAAATTATTATTTATTTATAGCCCTAGCATTTGTTGCTGAGATTTTAGGAACCGTTTCTGGTTTTGGCTCATCAATACTTTTTGTACCAGTTGCTTCCTTGTTTTTCGATTTTAAAACAGTATTGGGAATAACTGCAATCTTTCATATATTTAGCAATCTTTCAAAAATAGCTTTATTTAAAAAAGGAATAAAAAAGGATATTGCCCTAAAATTGGGAATACCAGCCATTGTATTTGTGATTATTGGAGCATATATAACTACTTTCATACCTGTAAATAAAATAGAGTTTTTGATGAATATTGCTCTGGTTTTTCTTGCCTTGTATTTATTTATAAACTTTGAAAAGCCAATACAGCAGTCAAACAAAAATTTGTACATTGGTGGTATAGCATCTGGATTTTTAGCTGGAATTGCCGGTACTGGAGGTGCAATAAGAGGTATAACTTTATCAGCGTTTCAATTGCCAAAGGAAATATTTATAGCCACATCTTCCTTGATAGATCTAGGAGTTGACTTTAGCAGGGCCGTTGTATATACAACTAATGGATATTTTAAAAAGGAATATTTAGTACTTATACCATTTTTAATCGGAGTAAGTATTTTGGGCAGTTATATTGGAAAGTTGATTCTACATAAAACATCTGAAAAGTCCTTTAGATATATTGTATTAGGTGTCATATTATTGACAGCAATGTTTCAAACAGTAAATTATTTTGTAAAATTATAATCAGTACAAGTGCTTTAAGCTAAGCAAATGGATAATAAATTTGGACATGTCAATCAACTTGTCAAAAAATGGATAGCTTAGTGTTGTATAGAATCAATCACAAATTTTATGTGTCTAAACTGTTGAGTTTAAATATTGGCTAGTTTGCCTCTTGAATTAACTTTTCCTATTAATTAAAACTGGTTTTTTCTTGTGACTATCAGCTTATTGATTGTTTAATTTGATAGGTAAATGTAGGGCTTGCTAAATGATTCCTAAATCTATTATAATAAAGGATTTTAGAGGTTGTATTTGCAATGGATTTAAACAGTATTTGCAGTGTTTCAGTAGTAATGTTTGT
>CAYZQX010000012.1:0-24553 GCA_964480615.1 uncultured Chitinophagales bacterium
AGGGTTGGAGCCTTCACAGAGATCTGTGTACACGGTAGCTTCCTATCCCTATCGCTATACAGGCATGCGACACATCCTTATCTTTATATCTATTGCACGAACATTAGCCCTGTGTAGCTATTAATGGGTTAGTAGCGGTTTCATAAATAAATACATCGTATAGTCCACTATAGTTTATACGCATATACTTCGCTTTCCTCCATAAAAAAAAAGCTTGCCGCGCAGAGCTTGGGAATCATCCTTAGCTTCAGTGGTGGCATAAGATTAGGCTGATGGCTTCGAAGGACGAGCTGAATCGTCTTTTCCCTCTTGCCCAGGTTGTGCATCGCCCTCCACTATAATTTCGCTGGTATTGTATAGCGGTGGGATTTTGTGTTTATCCTTTTTAAAGAATAAATACCATATTACAAAGCCAATACTGGCTCCAAGCAGTAGCCAAGTGGGCAGTTGAATTACCATAAATTAATTTTTTTTATTCCCAGACACCAAAAATAGCCATTACTATCATCTTAAAGTCAAAAAAGCGAAAGAAAAATAAAAAATAGGGCTAGGATTTGTCATGTTTTTCAAAAAATCCGTATGTTGCACCTGAATTTTTTAAAAAATCAAATTTAATATTTATGGCTCAAGCAAGCAACAAAAAAAGTGGATTTGACCTTAGCAGTCTAATTATCCCTATCGCCCTTATCGTATCTTTTTTGCTTTATTTCTATGTTTTTGGTAATCCTGATAACTTCAAAGACGCTACTAAGCACGAACCAAAACCAGGCAATGTAATGGGGTTAATTTATCTCGGAGGTATGATCGTACCATTACTATTGACTATGTTTATTACTACAGTAGCTTACAGCATCGAGCGATTCCTAACCATCGGACGCGCTAAAGGAACAGGCTCATTGGACAACTTCTTGCGTTCAGTAAAGTCTAAATTGACGAATAATGATATCAATGGTGCAATTGCAGATTGCAATAAGCAAAAAGGATCAGTAGCTAATGTGGTATTGAGCGGATTGCACAAGTACGCTGAAATGGAAGGAAACAATTCCTTGACTACTGAACAAAAAGTGTTGAATATCAACAAAGAAATCGAAGAGGCAACCACCTTAGAATTGCCTACATTAGAAAAGAATCTGCCTATCTTAGCCACCATCGCATCAGTGGCCACCCTGGTAGCACTATTAGGAACGGTATTAGGTATGATACGCGCCTTCCAAGCTATGGCGGTAGCGGGAACACCAGACCCTACTAAATTATCAGCAGGTATCTCTGAGGCACTTATCAATACGGCTATCGGTATCGGTACTTCAGCAATAGCAGTTATTATGTATAATATTTTTACCAGTAAAATCGATAAGCTTACTTACGGAATCGACGAAATCGGATTCTCTATAGCTCAAACATTTGCAGGTAAAAAACACTAAAATAGTTTTCTATGCCAGCAATTAAAATCCCAAGGAAAAGCACAACCATAGACATGACGGCTATGTGTGACGTGTCTTTCCTCTTGCTCACCTTCTTTATCCTAACGGCTAAGTTCAATGATGACCAGAGTGTGGTCATAGATGTGCCTGCTGCCCGTTCTGAAATTAAGATTGATGAGCCCCTCCTACTCTCAGTTGACAAAGAAGGCAAGGTGTATTTTACAGCCCCTAAGGGTGCTGTCCGCCAAAAAACTTTGGAAAACCTGATTGAAAGATATGGAGAGAAATACCCTGGACTTAAGGGTTTGGATGATACCCAGAAAGCAAAGTTTAGTGATCTTGATATGATCGGGTTTCCTATTGAAAACCTACCTGAAGTATTGAAGTTTAATAAGGAGCAGCTAACCACATTTAAAAAGCAAATGCCCGGCATCCCTATGGATACCATTCAAAATCAGTTAGGTGCTTGGATACTCTCTTGTAGATATGCCGATCCCGAACAGCGCATAGCGATTAAAGGGGATAAGATTTCTAATATCGACGCGGTACAGGATGTAATCAAGACATTGACCAGGAATGATGTGCATCGTTTTAACCTCATCACTACCTTAGAGGGGGCTAACCGATAATCCGATCAAGACATTGTAATTTATTAATGAATTTAATAAAAAAAGAAAAAAATGGCAGAAATTAGTCAAGGCGGTGGCGGTGGTAAACACGATGGCAAGGTCAGGGGCAAGAAATTGTCCACAAGGGTGGATCTTACACCTATGGTGGATCTAGCATTCCTTCTCATCACGTTTTTTATGCTTACCACTACGCTCAAGAAACCCCAGGCAATGGAGTTGAATATGCCTAAAGAAACCAAAGATAAAGAAGAAAAACAGGAGATAGCCGATTGTCAGGTTATGCACGTGATTCTCGATACTTTGGATAGGGTAATGTACTATGAAGGGTTGGAATTAAAGGACTGGCAAAAAAGTTCTTTTGACCCCGAAGATGAAAAAGGTATTCGCAAAGTTATATTAGATAAGCAAAAAAACGTAAGCACAGGTTGCCTTTCGAAAGAGGGAAAACCCAAAGATCTTGTAGTGCTCATAAAGCTGCTCAAAGGATCTAATTATAACAATATGGTGACGATACTGGATGAGATGGATATCACTGATACGAAGGTATATGCTATTCAAAAGCCCGACTCCATGGAAGTCGAAGCTGCGAAAATCTTTGCCCAAACGATCTATCAATAATCCATTTATTTTATAACCTTAAAGCAAAGCTAATTTATATAAAATGGCAGAAGCAAAAAATTATTCGGGCTATACATTTGATGATATAGTCTTCGAAGATCGCAACCGAGCCTATGGTGCCTATGACCTTAGACAGATTACTAAGAAACACGCCGTCATAGGATTGATATGTGCGGTAATAGGATTCTCCTTACTGGTCATAGCTGGCAATATGGATTGGTCATTCTTAAAAGGTGAAGAGGAAGAAACGATTGAAACGACTGTAACACTCGTTGAACCTCCACCCCTCAATAAAAATGAGCCGCCACCACCACCACCACCACCGCCACCACCACCACCACCAAAAGAAGTGATTCAAAAAACCACTACTAAGTTTGTGGAGATGATCGTGAAAAAGCAAGAGGAAATTCAGAAGGAAGAGCCTCTCACGAAAATCGAAGAAATCAAAGGCGATATAGCAGTGGAAACGAAGAAAGGTGATGACAATGCTCCTACTATTATTAAGGAGGCAGAACCTGAGCCTGAACCAGCTCCAGTAGAGGAAAAGATCGTAAAGGAACCAGAGGTATTTAACTTCGTTCAGCAAATGCCAGAATTCCCAGGTGGAAATGGGGCATTACAAAAATTTATGGCTGAAAATACCAAGTACCCTACGATCGACAAAGAAAATGGAGTTGAAGGTACTGTGGCCATCAGATTCGTCGTGCTTGAAGATGGTACGGTGTCTAATCCAGAAGTCGTGCGCAGTGTGAGCCCTACGATTGATAAGGAGGCCTTGAGATTAGTAAAAATGTTGCCTAAGTTCAATCCTGGTAAGCAAAATGGAAAATCAGTAAGGGTTAACTTTAATCTACCTGTGAAATTCAAACTGCAATAACCACATTGCTAAGAATATAATTTATCATATATAAAACCCGTTGTTAGAAATTGATAACGGGTTTTTATTTTTTTATGAGCTCTTTGATTTATTAATATTCTAAAACATATCAAAAATAAAGGTCTAGCTGGTTTTAAATCAATGTACAATAGAACTATGGTAAAGGGTTCGAATGATAAGTAATTTATAAGTGGGAGCACAACTCACTACAAGTAAGCTGTTCTATGTATTTCAAGTGTGTTATTGTGGATTGATGGGCTTCCTATACGAATGAAAATTGTTTTATTATAAATGAGTAAATTCAGTGTAGCCTAGATGAGATGCGGCAATAAACAAATAATTTTCAATGATCGCTCAGTGGTAATAGGTCACTTGTTATTAGTATTGAACATCGGTATTGAATACCCACAATAAGATTTTTACAACTAGAAAAGTATACGATGTAAAGTAATTGTCAGTAAGAGAGTAGATACATACTCAATAAGAACTTTTAATATTATTATAGGCAATATGACCGATCGTTGAATGAATGTGTTTTAGTGTATTTATGTAGTAAAAAAATCTTCGGTTAGTCCACTCTAAAGCACAGGCTAATAAGAAGCTGTCCATAGTAAGTAAGATGAAAATATAAAAATAAAACTAGTCAAAAAAACAATTCTTTATAAAAAGAACAATTGAACAAAGTAAAAAAAATGACAATGTTTTATCCAAAGAATAGAAGGTAAGCAGGGTCAAAAAAATGAAAATTAGAGTGTAGAAGATTAGGAGTAAGTATAGGTAAAAAATGCGATAGGGATATGAAGGGTTTAGTCATTGTGACTGGGCTGTATGGCTGTTGCAGTCACTATGACCAGAGCGATAGCGACGCCCGCAATAGCCCGCCCCAGCACTGATAGGGAGGAAATGAAAGGATGGGTAAAATCACTGGCGAAGGAATAAGGCTGGGGATCGCCCAATAGAAAGTTCAATATATTGTTTCACAGCTTAGCTTGATTATAACACAACGCTAATCACGATATAATCAGGTTTTTTTATCTTTGTTATAATATTGTATTGAATAGGGTAGTGAACCTATAATAGCCTGATCCAATAGCGGGTTCAATTGTGGTTAGCTGTTTTTTTGTTAGACCTATTGTGCTGAATACACAAGGATATACTAGTGATGAAATATTTTAATTTGTATAGAAATATCTAGTATTGATTTTGGTAAAATAAGTTGATAATGAAAGATTTAAAGTAGTCCACATCAAGGGCTTAAATAAAATGATATAAAGTGTAATAAAGTATGAATGAATTAATCAAAAAAGCCACCAAGCATCCACTTATATTAATAAGTTGTGTGATGGCATTGTTTTTTATCACCGCTGGGCTCTTGTTGATAACTATGCCCACGGTAGTATTGCCTAATTTCGAGAGCAATAAAACCTTGATAGGTGGTTTATTGTTATGCCTTTATGGTTGCTATCGCCTATTTTTTAATTACCGCAGATTAAAGTACGCTGAATAAGCTAAATTACATATTGTCCTTAGGGTTCTTGTTGCTAGTACTCTATAGCTGCAGTTCAGGCGGAGAGGCTAACCCATTGACACAGACGAATGAAGTGGCTAAATATAAGATGAATATATATGCCGATTCAGCAGTGAGCAGCTTACTGGAACAGCAGGTTGAAATATTTGAGAAGGAGGTTCCACAACTCGATATTATAACCAGCTATCACAATGGAGAGCAAGTGTCTCGTGGGTTTTTAGAGGGAAAATACTGCGATGTGTGGTTGACCACACAATATACGGATGAACAGCTTGCCAAAATGCAAAAATCAGGCAATTATTATCCCTATCAGTATCCAATAGCCAATACAGCAATGGCATTAATCGTTCATAAAGAAAATGCCATGGAAAAAATTTCGATTGAGGAATTTAAGCATGTGGTAGAGACTGGATTGTCAGATAAAGTGAAGGCCATTGTAGTGGAGGATGGTGAAGGCGCATTGCTGAGGAACATATTACAAAATTTGTTAATTGCTAAACCATCGGATAAGATGTACAGTCTTAACAGTTACAATGAAGTAATTGATTATGTGATTCAGAATAAGGAGTCTATAGGGATTATTAATTTTGCACACTTGAGCAATCAATACAGCGATCGTGTAAAAGGTATATTAGAAAAAGTAAAGGTATTGCCTATAGAAATGAAGGACAGCCTGAATCGTCCTTTCTTAACCATGGCTAGCCAAGGAGATATAGCCAATCATACTTACCCACTGCTATCGCGTATAGGATATGCAAGTTGTATGGACACACTGGAATACAAGCGCCTATGGATTAATTGGTTACACAGTGCAAAATCATCGCGTATAACCTTGAAAGCAGGATTAATCCCTGAGCGAATGCCTGAGCGCAATATATTGGTAAACAAGGATTCCATACCATTGCCACCAAATAAATGATGTGTAAGTATGCGCTTAGCATAAAATAAAATAAATTATAAGTAATCAATAAAAATCAATCAGCCAAATGAAAAAGGTTTTGTTAGTAACCCTGTCGATCTTGTATGTATCCTTGCTGACGGGGCAAAATTTTAAGGATATATCCAAATTGTTAGAATTAGAAAATTATGATAAGGCAAAGTTGGAGTTATTGAAGTCCATCAAAAACCCCGAAGCACCTGCTGAAGCTTTTTTCTACTTAGGCAATGTATATCTTTTTACAGAGGATAATGATTCAGCGATGTATTATTATAACAAAGCGGTGAATCATCCTGATGGAAATGCATATTCTACTCTTAGCAAAGGCCGCATAGCCCTCATGAGCAAAAATCCTGCTGAAGCTAAGACACAATTCGATAAAGCCATAAAAAGCACTAAATCAAAAAATGTGCAAGTATTTTATGAGATAGGAAATGCATACCTCAATCCATTGAGTGATGTGAATAAGGCAATTGAAAATTTTGAATCTGCTTATACAATTGATCCCAAGAACACTACTGTGTTGCTTGGCTTAGGGGATGCTTATGCCGCTAAGAAAGGTGATCCCTTAGCATTAGGTAGCGCTCTAACTAAGTATGAGTCCGCAGTAAAAATCGACAACACACTCGGTCTTGCAAAGCTTAAGATAGCGCGTATTAATTCGTCCGCGAGAATATACGATGAAGCTGTAAAAAATTATGAAGAATCCATAAAACTAGATCCTACTTGTGCCATCTGTTACAAGGAATTAGCAGAGTCTTATTACTTGTCAAAACAGTTTGATAAGGTGGGTGCTATGTATAAAAAATATGTGGATATGAGTCCAGAGGATAAGACTGCACGCAGTAAATATGCCGGCTTCTTATACACTCAAAAGGAATATGACAAGGCCATAGAAGAAGCACAAAAAGGCATTAAGGAAGATCCCAATAATCCAGCATACTATAATGTAATCGCCTATTCCGCATTAGAGAAAAAAGATTATAAACTAGGTGCTGAATATGCAAAGAAATTTTTTGCAATACCTAATAATAAGATCAAGCGCAAGGATCATATCGTGGCAGGTAAATTAGCTAATGAGGTAGGTGATACCACAGCAGTTATCTATCACTTCGATACAGCCTTAAAATCTGATTCTACGGATTGTGAATTGCTGAGTGAATACGCCAAGATATTGTTTGGTGCGCAAAAATACAACGAGTCTATCACGCAGTATAAGCGCAAAGAACGCTTGTGTGAAAAACTAACTGTAACTGAAATATATTATGTAGGGCGTATCCATTATTCTACGCAAAACTATGCCGCTGCTGACTCTGTATTTACTAAGATGATGGAAAGAGCACCTTCATCAGCTGAAGGGCCACTGTGGAAAGCTAGGACGCTCAAGAAAAACGAGACCAATGGCGGAGAATCGGCCATGAGCTATTACGATAAATTTATAACACTTGCTGAAACTGATAAGGTAAAGTACAGCAAGGGACTAATTGAAGCCTATGAATACCTCGCAGTGAAAGCCATTAATAAAGATGCGCCTACACCAGAGGATATCACTTTAGCGAAGTCATACGCTTCTAAAATTATAGAGTTAGATCCAGCTAATGAGGCTGCAAATGAATTGTTGAAAATTCAGTAATAAGTTGCAGGGGATTCTGCTCATTATTAATTGCAGATCAATTGTTTTAATAGTAAAGGCGTGAAGGTGATACTACCTTCGCGCTTTTTTGTTTTTAATGGACTAGCACTTTGTTTAAAGCCAAGCAGCTAATTCTTCAAGCCTAACCTAAAACATATAGGCAGAACAATATACAAATAGATTGAAAGAAAATGAAAAATAAAGAAGCGTATTAATAGAGAAAATAATAGACCTATTGTATAAATTATTTTTTTTAGATTATGGAGATGCCTATGGACTTAAGACTCGGTAAAATTAACCGCATGGCAAAAGTTTTATGTTAGGACATCGCACCCCAGTTTATAGTTTTTCAATTTTGTTTCTTAGAAGTAGTTATGCAAGAAATTGAATAATTCTACAACCGATAAAGCTAAGTAAAATGAATTAGCGAAACAAAATTACTATGACAAAAGGCCGCAACATTGGGTTAATGAATTGCACTGCAGAATCAGGTTGATTATTGTAAACACAGGCTATATACTTAGATCGAATAGCATAAGCAAATGGCAGAATTATAGAAAAAGTCCTTAATATTTTGTGACTTTAATTAGATTTTATCATCCAATATGTAGGCAAAATTGTTTTTTCAAAATTTTTTACAATTAGAGTAAATATTTAGAAAACATATTTAAAAAAAATATATTTTTGCCCATCAAATGGAGATTAGGAATGACTTGGGAACAAATAGTCAATAGTCCAAAGCCGGTTTTGGTTGATTTTTATGCCGAGTGGTGTGGTCCTTGTAAAATGATGGCACCTGTGCTGAAAGAAACCAAAGAATCAATCGGTGATTCGGGACATATAATTAAAGTTGATATTGATAAACATCCAGATTTAGCTACACAATATCAAATAAAAGGCGTTCCTACATTTATGATCTTCAAAAGCGGAAAATCACATTGGCGACAAAGTGGCATGATTTCAAAAAATGAACTATTGCAATTGTTTCATGAATTTATGTAACTTTGTATAAACTATAAAAGTTGGCATTTTTTATGCTCACTTAGGATTAGGCAAATAATATCTGGGGGGAATTATTTGCTCCGGAGCAATCTCAAAAGGATTGCTCCTTTTTTTTGTACCTATATGATCCCCTAATTTTTCTTACATGATGCATAAGTTGTTTTTTGGTGGAAAAACGTCATATTTAGGGACTCAAATATTATTGATTCAAATTCAAAAGATCGCTAAAAATCCTTTGTACAAAAGGTTTTCATCAGCATTGCTCATATTCGATACCATAAAGCCGAATAATAACTATCCGTAATTTTTGCCATCCTATTAGATGTTGATTATAGGATCTAGAGGCCTTCCTTACATAGACTATATTGTTTTATATTGACAATAAAGACTTTTAATAATCGTACAGTTTTTGTAATAATATTCTAAGATATGGAAATAGCAAGCAAAATTGATTGCGCTAATTTATTAGCGATCAGATTATTATAAAATTTTTTTTTGCTTAAAATCAAAAATATATAGTATAAAATTGGTTAAATACATTAATGGAATTTAGCTGAATATAAGCAGGCTGATCAGCACATTCCTAATAGAGTACCAACTAAGAATAGAAATTGATTGTCCATAGCAAGTGATAGTAGGTGTGGTTACCCTAGGTTGTGCATAGTCTTGGTTTTGTATTAGTTGACAATAGATTTATTTTCATAAAAGATATTCAAAAATAATGGTAATAATTCTGCCAAAAAATTGGTTTTCATCATGCTAGAAGACGATGGAATGGTTCTAATTTCCGCTATTCGATATTATAAATAAGGCTTGCTAAGTAACTCTGATTTCTTTTTTTGTAACAGGTTTTAGCCAATATAAGTGTACAGGATATTCACACAATTTTATGCGTTTCAGTAAAAAAGCTTGCCTCATAAATATGAAATTTCATCTCATATAAATTGCTCCTTCAAGTTGTATTCGCGATAGGGATGCGGAATGGTTTAGTCTTATCAGCTGACTCCATCAACGATGGTTGTAGAACAGAATGTTGCCATTATATGAAACAGGTGTAGTTAATGATAGAAGAATGGAGGCAGCGGATAAGACCGGAACGCAGTGAAGCCTGGAGCAGCCCGGGCCTGTAAGGCATCGCCATAATCGCATACTTATGAGTTATTTAGCAAGCCTTATATAAGCTATTTTACAAAGGTAAATACTCAGGGATTTTCATACCACAATAGCGAATTGTTGATCGACCCTTGTGCGTTAGAAGATCAAAATTCTGGATTATGTCTTATGCCGAAATGCCTTGCAGTAAAGCATTGTATGGAGCTGCTTTAATCTTCTTTAAATGGATGGCGCTGTACCCACTCCTCATTATTGAGCTGACTGAATATGGCAAATAGCAACTTGTTTAACACTCTATTCGTATGCTTCAATAAGATGGTTGATGTATTGGGTATAGCACCTATAGTACTTTTAATTTCCATAGCAGTACGGCCATAGCATATTACTTTGCAACCAGCTTTAATACACTCTTCAGTAAGATCATACAACATATTTTGATACAGTTTATAATCGTGGTTGACTTGGTCATCATATCCTAAAAAATGTGCATCAAAATGGTCATCGGCGATAAACCAAGAGATAAAGCCCACTAGTTTCTCTTCTTTAAAATAGCCTTTCATAAAGAATTGATTGGGCATAGCAGCTGCCATCTGATAGAAATAATCTTTGTGAAGAAAGCTGATATTAAACTCAGCATTCATGGCCACTTGATGATAAAGCCTAAATATATTTTTGTTTTCTTGAAGTATAAAGTCGAGATCCAGCAATTCAGAAATTAGATCAGTTGATTTCTTGCGTGCACTCCTCGCTCTTACTCGATACTTAGAGCTAAAATCCGATAGATAAGCATCGAATGTTTTCCATGTAGGTCTCAGCTGCATATTCATCATAGGTTGTGAAGGCATGAGCTGAAATTCTTGAAGAAAGGGGTCGGCCTTATCGAATATATTTTCTCCAAAATCTTTGAGCATAATTACATTAATCTCTTTGCCTTTGTTTTTTTCAATCTCTTCGATATCGGCAATGCTATTAATGACAGATTGCTGTATTACTGCTGTTTCAATACCAGGGATAAAAAAATAATTGTGGCAACCAGTAATAAAGGCATTGCCATTGATAAGAATTTCAAGTGGTAAAAGATTAATTTTCCACTTAATGAAATTGCTTATTTTTTCCTTTAGGTAGGACCAAGGGTTTTTGGTGAAGAGCTGCTGGCTAGTGAGTTTGACTCCGGAGACAATTCTAAACCGTTGGAAATAAGCTACACCAGCAATCCCTTGAGCATTGTAATAAGCCACATAGTAAAAACGTATGTGATGCAATGCAGCTTCATTGGCTTTTAAATAATTGCGCTGAAGAAATAGGGCATTGGATGGCAAGATTTCATCCCATGCAGTAGGAAGCTCATGATAGGTGGTAAATATTTTATAATCTAGTAATCGGGTGTTCAAGGCGGATTCACCTTGTGAATTACAGAGAAATAGGGATTTCGATTTGGGGCAAAGTGCCATAAATTGGGTTAGTCTGCAAGTATAATTGTATTTTATTAAACTTGGTTCAATAATTTGAATTAAAAACAAGTAATTTTGGGCCGATTTATGGAAAACATCCGCAATTTTTGTATAATAGCTCATATTGACCACGGCAAGAGTACCTTGGCCGACCGTCTTTTAGAAACTACTAAGACTGTTTCAAGCAGGGATTTGGTGGCTCAAACACTCGACGACATGGATTTGGAACGAGAGCGTGGTATCACAATTAAAAGTCACGCTATAAAGATGGATTATGTCCATACTGATGGCAAGAAATATTTTTTGAACCTCATAGATACTCCTGGCCACGTTGACTTTTCCTACGAGGTCAGTAGAGCCATAGCAGCTTGCGAAGGAGCTTTGCTGCTGGTGGATGCCACACAGGGTATTCAAGCCCAGACTATCTCTAATCTATACCTCGCCTTAGAACACGACCTAGAAATTATTCCCGTATTGAATAAAATCGATATGGAAGGCGCTATGATTGAAGAAATGGCTGATCAAGTTATGGATCTTATAGGCTGTAAGCGCGAGGACATTATCGAGGCGAGTGGTAAAACGGGTATAGGCATCGATAAAATATTCGATGCGGTAATCAATCGCATACCAAGTCCTAAAGGCAATGTGAATGAACCATTACAAGGTCTTATATTTGATAGTTTATTCAATAATTTTCGTGGGGTAATCATCTATTTTCGTCTTTATAATGGAACACTCAAGAAAGGAGATAAGATTAGATTTGTAAATACAGGTAAGGATTATATAGCTGATGAGGTAGGGGTCTTGCGCTTGCAATTAGAGCCAAGGGATTATATATGTGCTGGTGATGTGGGCTATGTAATTACAGGGATAAAACAATCCAGTGAGGTAAAGGTAGGTGATACTGTAACCTTATCGAATAATCCATGTGCAGAATCAATACACGGTTTTGAAGATGTAAAACCTATGGTATTTGCAGGGATATACCCCATCGATAACGATGACTTTGAAGATCTGCGCGACTCACTAGAAAAACTACAGCTCAATGATGCTTCACTTGTATGGGAGCCAGAGACATCTTTAGCATTGGGATTCGGTTTTCGATGTGGGTTTTTAGGTCTATTACATTTGGAAATTGTACAGGAGCGACTTGAGCGTGAATTTGATATGACAGTCATTACTACTGTGCCACAGGTTACCTATTACGCCTATACCACCAGAGGAGAAAAAATAGTGGTACACAATCCCGATGACCTGCCCGATGCCAATAACTTAGACTATGTAGAAGAGCCTTACATCAAAGCACAAATTATTACCACGCCCGAATACATAGGAACCATCATAAAACTGTGCATGGACAAGCGCGGTATCCTGCTCAATCAAAACTATCTTACCACTACCAGGGTAGAGCTTCACTTTGAAATGCCACTAGCTGAAATTGTTTTCGATTTTTATGATAAATTGAAGTCTATGACACGCGGTTATGCCTCATTTGATTATCACCTCATAGATTTCCGTCAGGGCGATTTAGTGCGATTAGATATGCGATTGAATGGGGATAAAGTGGATGCCCTTTCTGCTATGATACACAGAACTAAAGCCGAAGCATTTGGTAGGAGGATGTGTGAAAAACTCAAAGAATTAATTGATAGGCATCAATTCCTTATAGCCATACAAGCGACCATAGGTGCTAAAGTAGTAGCGCGTGAAACACTGAGTGCTATGCGCAAAGATGTAACTGCTAAATGTTATGGTGGTGATATAAGTCGTAAGCGAAAATTATTGGAAAAACAAAAAGAAGGAAAAAAACGCATGCGTCAGATAGGATCAGTAGATGTTCCACAAGAAGCCTTTCTTGCAGTATTAAAACTCAATGATTAGGATAGGATCCCTGTACCTATAGGACAGTTAGGTTGGTAGCTATAATCTATTTTATTTGAGCTTATGAATGCTTTATGTACTTAGCACTTGAGCTATTCACGGTGTAAGTGTTGCCCTTAGGAGTTGAACTATGGCATAAGCTGAATCCATCCTAATGTCACAAGCCTACATCATTGTTATGCATATATAGTAGATAGTATTAGGTATCAATAGATCATTCAATCATAAATAGATCTGTTCAATGCTTACATATATGCATTCAGCATAAGGCAGAAATCCTGAAATATAAAATAACAACAACATGATAATATTAGATGGCAAAGCATTAGCTGAAGAAATCAAATTAGACCTAAAGGAAAAGGTAGCGGCAATCCTAGCCAGTGGTGGTCGTGCACCCCATCTTGCAGCTATATTAGTAGGAGAGGATGGTGCAAGTAAAACCTATGTAGCACATAAAGTAAAAATGTGTAATGAGGTCGGGTACCGTTCTTCACTCATCACCTTGCCCGCTGACATTAGCGAATCAGGTCTGTTAGAAGAAGTATATAGGCTCAATGCTGATACGATGATCGATGGCTATATTGTGCAGTTGCCATTACCCAAACACATACAGCCTGATACCATCACACAAGCCATTGATCATCGAAAAGATGTAGATGGATTTCATCCAGTTAATATCGGTCGTATGACACAGGGATTGCCATCCTATTTGCCTGCTACACCTATGGGTATTATGCAGTTATTAGCTAAGTACAATGTAGCTACTGCTGGCAAGCATTGTGTAATTATAGGACGCAGTAGCATAGTTGGTACACCTATGAGTATATTGCTAAGTCGCAATAGCGATCCTGGCAACTGTACGGTAACGATGTGTCATAGTAGAACGGCGAATATCAAGGAATTTACATTGCAAGCGGATATAATCATAGCCGCACTAGGAAAGCCTGAATTTGTAACTGCTGACATGGTGAAGCCAGGTGCCGTAATCATTGATGTAGGTATCACGCGTGTAGAAGATAGCAATGCTAAATCAGGGTATAAACTTAAAGGGGATGTGGCTTATAATGAAGTGTCCACATTGAGTAGTTTTATAACACCCGTGCCGGGCGGCGTAGGGCCACTCACAGTCACCTCACTGATGCAAAATACTTTACTCGCATACAATCGAGCAGTATATGCTTAATATAGCGTGTATAAATTGATTGGTTATCTATAGCTCAATAGATTATTGGGATTGATTGCTAATATTTAACTATACTAATCTCAATGATCATAATGGCGATGCCTGCGGCCCGGGCTAATCAGGGCTTCGCTAGCGCTCCGGTTCAGAGCTGGCAGGCTGTGGACATACCACTAACTTCATCGGAACACAGCCTGCCAGCCCTGAACTAAACCCTTAATATCCCTATCGCGAATACCAAGCAATAGACTAAAATCATAAAACAGTTTTTATAATAAAATAGGTATTCATTACAAGGAAAAAAATAACAGCAAAAATAATTGATACATTGCTTAGTCTATAATGATTACAACTCGATCGCAATCATCCCAATAGAAGAATTGGATATTATAAGGAGTGCATCTATAATTCATTCACTTATTCAACTTAATAATCGGAAAGTTTATATTGTAAAAACATAATATTAATAACCACCTGATCAGTTACTGAATAAAACACAATAACTTACACAATAGTTAATCCTTCATTAATAGGAAATGAATTTATAACCTTAGGTTATAAAGTAATTTCCTGTACGCCATCTTCTATCGAAAATCTAATCAAGTCAGTTCTAATTCTAAATGCAGCAAAATAGGCAGCTGATACTTGCCTATAGGCTTCTTCTATAGCGTCTTGGTGTGCAAGTACCAGTACACAACCACCAAATCCACCACCGATCATGCGAGCACCCATTACGCCCTTTATTTTTTCTAATCGCGATACGATGAAATCGGTCTCCTCGCAGCTTACTTCATAATCTTCGCTCAGTCCCCAGTGGCTTTCGGTGAGCAACTGACCGCACAGTTCTGCATCGGCATTTTCCAATGCTTTTTGCATAGCATGAACGCCAATGTTTTCATCTATCACATATTTAGCGCGATAGTATTCTGTATTCGTTAGCTTTGACTTATGAGATTCTAATAGCTCATGATCGATATCACGCAGTGAATTTAACTTATGGTCAGTGGTGGATAGTTTAGTTACGACTGATTCACATTCCTTTCTCCTTGTGTTGTATTCGCTATTGTGTAGGCTATGTGGTACATTAGAGTTAATTAGCAAAAACTGATAAGGCCACTGAGGCAATTTTATAGTAGTATGTGAAAGGTCATTGCAATCCAATAGGATCGCCCTATCCTTGATACCGTGTGTGATTATAAATTGATCCATAAAGCCGCAATTGATGCCTATGGCATTTCTTTCGGTATCTCTAGCGATCTTGGCTATAGCCATTTTATTTAATCTTGATTGGGTGATTGCATCCATGAGGAAAGCTAGTCCGCAACACAATGCAGAGGAGGAGGATAGCCCAGCACCTATAGGTAAATCGGCTTTGAACTTTAGCTTCATCCCTCTTGGTGTTATCCCTCGTTTTAAAAATTCGATACACACACCTATTACACAATCCTTCCAGTGATTCTTAGTGAGTGGTGGAGGATTTTGACTATCGAAGGATAGGGACTCATTCATATCAAGTGATTCTACCTCAATGGTGTATGAATCATTTTCTACTACTGCAAAATAAATTGCTTTATCAATGCAGGCAGGCAATACAAAGCCATTATTATAGTCTGTATGTTCACCAATAATATTTATGCGACCTGGACTCATAAAGAGCCTAGAAGATGGAGGCATAATTGCTAATAGATAATTGACTAAGGTATGATTCATATTATTGTTCACGCTATAAATTGTTTTGCTATTTGAATGATAGGTGAGCAGGCATATATATCAAGCATATATTTGCGCTCTAGCTGCAAATATAATCAGCAAGCAGTTAGGGCTGTATATTGCGATTGCAAATACTATAATTCAGATAGTTAGTTGATTTTTGAGTTTAGAAAAAAACTTAATTTTAGTATGCACTTTGGAGTTGAGTCTAATACAAGAAACCAAAATTGGTAATAGTGAGAAATGTTTGATGTAATGATTTTTCAAGGTGAAATATTTATTGTTTAGGGAGCGATTGCTTATTATACATAGTTGATGGCATAAATGAATATTAAACAAACTAAACAAAAGCCCGCCATCAACTCTCTTACTGAGTGTAGCTACAATCATGCCACTAGTGGATGGGCTATTACTTCCCTAGTTGATTACCCCTACTATTTCAGAAGCAAAAGGATGACAAAATTCCTTGCAGTAGAACTAGGATAAATTGTATGTGAAGCTACAAGTAATACGATAATTAAAAAAAACTGACATTATTCTGGTAGTCAAGATTGTATGGAATTGTCCCATATTCTCGCTATACACCACCAATTTGAAATAAATTATTTTGCAAAGCCAAAAAAAATCCCGATGTTTAACCGAAAATTTGAAGCTTGTGGTAATTAGTTATATAGATTGGGCGATAATAGGCGGATTTCTGCTTTTTTACTTGGTATTGGGGTTAAGGTTTGCCAAGTCGGCTGAAAATAGCACCCAAGAGTATTTTTTGTCAGGTCGCAATATGTCATGGTGGTTGTTGGGGATTAGTTTAGTAGCTACGACATTTTCCGCTGACACGCCAAATCTGGTAACGGATATTGTTCGCAAGAATGGAGTTAGTGGCAATTGGGCTTGGTGGTCATTTTTGCTCACTGGCTTACTCACGGTATTTGTATATGCAAGATTATGGCGACGTTCTAATGTTTTTACTGACTTAGAGTTTTATGAATTGCGTTATTCCGGCCCACCAGCGGCATTTCTGCGTTTTTTTCGCGCCATTTATTTAGGGTTAGTACTCAATGTATTGATAATGGCCACGGTGTGCTTAGCAGCGGTAAAGATAGGAGGTGTAATGCTTGGTCTTAGTCCCTTACAATCCCTATTAATCGCTAATATTACCACAATGATCTATTCCGCATTAGGCGGATTTAAAGGAGTGCTATATACGGACTTGGTACAGTTCATAGTAGCGATGGTAGGATCCATAACTGCGGCGATCTATGTGGTGAATATGGAACAGGTAGGCGGCCTTACAAATCTTTTATCGCATCCTAATGTAAGTCCTAAATTAGATTTATTACCTGATTTTGGGAATATAAATGTGGCCTTGCCCATTATCATAATACCACTGGCAGTGCAGTGGTGGAGTAGCTGGTATCCTGGATCTGAGCCTGGCGGTGGAGGTTATGTAGCACAACGTATGTTAGCTGCCAAAGATGAGCAGAATGCCCTAGGTGCAACTTTTTTATTTAATGTGGCCCATTATGCCTTACGACCATGGCCTTGGATTCTAGTAGCCCTTGCTTCACTGATTGTTTTTCCTACACATGAATCTCTGCAAGCAGCATTCCCACTATTAGATGCTAAGATTATCAATGATGATCTAGCTTATCCTGCTATGCTGAGTTTCTTGCCTACTGGCTTAAAAGGGTTAGTGCTGGCATCGCTCATTGCAGCATTTATGAGTACCATAAGCACGCATCTCAACTGGGGAGCATCTTATATGGTTAATGATGTTTTTCGCCGCTTTATTAATCCCCATGCCACTGAAAGACAATTAGTGAATATAGGTCGCATAACGACTGTCGTATTGATGATTCTTGCCACCATAATTGCTTTGGGATTGAGCAGTGCTAAGCAGGCATTCAATATATTAATACAATTGGGTGCAGGTACCGGCTTATTATTTATCCTCAGATGGTTTTGGTGGCGCATTAATGCTTATAGTGAAATAGCTGCAATGGTAATTAGTTTTGTCGTTGCCATTTATTTGGATTTTATACATCCTAAAATTGGGGGAGGTGTATTAGAGGATCATGTTAAGTTGATAATTGCTGTAGGCATTACTACACTTGGTTGGCTGATTGTAACCTTTGTTACGCAACCCACTTCTTTTGCTACCTTATTGAATTTTTATAAAGTAATAAAGCCTGCTAAGATAGGATGGAATCCCGTATTAAAAGAGGCATTGCAACGCAGAGAAATTCAAGAAGACGAAATAAAAACGGGCCATCTGCCCATGCAAATATTAGCCATATTCCTAGGCTGTATATTGATCTATTCCATGTTATTTGCAATGGGTAATTTGTTATATGCACATTATCTCAATGGCTTATTATGTATAGTAGCAGCGATTGTATCAGGCTATTCACTCTATAAAATGAGAGATAAGCTATTAGAAGAGGTGCAGTAGATATTAGACACTGGACACTGGACACTAGACGCTTGGACTTGATTCGGTTCCTGTATCTATCATCAGTATTGTAAATCGCTTTAACTAGATTCTAGACACTGGATAATGGATTCTAGACTTTAAGTAGTTACTGCCACAAACATCAGGATCGTAAATCCTAAATCGGTAATCGTAAATCGCGCAGCCAGCGATAGGGATAGGAAGGGTTTGTACAGGACTGGCAGGTTTCGTATTGTACTGGATAATCTAATGTCATATAACCTGCCAGCCCTGTACCGGAGCGACAGCAAATCGAGCTTGCGAAGATTCTGATGGCCTTTAAAAAACTAATAAAATCAGAAAGCCCTGTATAGCCCGGCCGCAGGCATCGCCCAAATTCAGCAATATCCATTATGTGAAATAAAAAAAGCCAAACCCTTATAATCGAGTTCGGCTTTCATTTATATCTTACTGGTGGTAAGGATTATCTTTGAGACATAGGTACATAGCTTCTCAGTGGTGAGCCTATGTACAATTGTCGTGGTCTTGCTATCTCTTGCTTATCGAGCATCATTTCGCGCCATTGTGCTATCCAGCCAGGTAGTCGTCCGAGTGCGAATAAGACAGTGAACATTTCAGTAGGGAAGCCCATCGCCTTATATATAATTCCACTGTAGAAATCTACATTAGGATACAGTTTTCTCTGGATGAAATATTCATCGTTGAGAGCTACTTCTTCTAGTTTCTGAGCAATTTCTAACACTGGATCATGTACACCAAGTTTTTTTAGTACATTATCGCAAGCAGTCTTAATAATTTTTGCCCTTGGATCAAAATTTTTATAGATCCTATGACCGAATCCCATTAATAAGAATCCGCTGTTTTTATCTTTCGCTTTATCTACCCACTTCTGAACATTGCCGCCATCATTCTTGATCATATCCAGCATTTCTAACACAGCTTGGTTAGCCCCTCCGTGTCTAGGACCCCATAATGCAGCGATTCCAGCCGCCGTGGAAGCAAATAGGCTTGCATGGCTACTGCCTACCATACGCACGGTTGCAGTAGAGCAGTTCTGCTCATGATCCGCGTGTAGTATCAGTAATTTATCCATCGCATCCACTAGTACTGGATCAGCAAAATAATCTTCAGTACGATGACCAAACATCATCTTGAGGAAATTAGCACTGTAATCTAAATTGTTGCTAGGATAAATGATCGGATGGCCTTTTGACTTTTTATAAATCCAAGAAGCGAGGGTTGGCATTTTAGCCATTAACCTTTTGATAGTTAGGTCAATCTCCTGCTGACTCCTATTAGGAATGAGTGATTCAGGATAAAAAGAGGCAAGAGAACATATAAGCGAACAAAGCTGACCCATGGGATGTGAGTTAGAAGGATACCCATCTAAAAACCTTTTTATATCCTCATGTACAAGGGTATGATTCGTAATTTCTGATGAGAACTGACTCAATTGATCGGCGTTTGGCAATTCGCCAAAAATCAGCAAGTAAGAAACCTCTAAGAAATTAGCTTTCTCAGCTAGCTCTTCAATAGGATAACCTCGATACCTAAGGATGCCCAGCTCTCCATCAATAAAGGTGATAGCACTATTAGTCGAACCCGTGCTTCTAAAACCTTCGTCGAGTGTTATTAGTCCGGTTTGGCTTCTCAGCTTTCCTATATCAATGGCTAGTTCATCCTCCGTTCCTTTTATTACAGGAAACTCATAAGTCTTGCCCTCATAAATCAATTGTACTTTATCAGACATTGGCCGTTATTTTTTGAATTGCGCAAATATAACATAAAATGAATTTAATTAGGAAGTTTTATTTAACTATCCTTTGTTTTTTACTGATTACTTATGAAGTGAAATTTGCTGGAGGTTTTCTTTTTTTTATGTTTTTGACCGATGAGTATTTAGGCTGTATTATTGTATTGTCAATTTTACATTTTGCCATTATCAGCCCAAGTGTTATTGCAATAGTGAATAATTATCTATACTGTAGTTTTTTTGATTTTTTTATTTTAGAAGACACATGTAATACGATGTCTTACAATGAAGAATTTTAAATAACAGTTGTGAACCTTTTGTATGTTATGACATTAATAGAGCGCAAGTAAGTAAAATATGGTGTGGCATTACTATAAAGATCTCCGCTTTCGTGTCTATTTTTTTTTGGAATTGTAGAAATGAGTAATTGGATTAATGGATGAAGCTAGTTGTATTTATGCACAGTACTGCAATAGGATGGTTTTTACGCCTATTCTCAAAAACAAGTTGGTTATTGACATTAGATAATTAATGGCTAAACAAAAAGTAGTACCCCATGGTTATTCATTTCGATAATATAGTGTAAGGTTATCTTGCGCAATTTGATCTTATAACGCCCATCGTGCTAATTGATAGTTCAAACTGAAATTAGCACGAGAAAAAGTTCATTCGTGTGCATAGTGTTTCTCAAGAAGCATCTCTGTTTTGGGATAAATCTTCAATGTTGCCTAAATTTTAACATATTGTCATTAGTTGCCTTAAATTAATTTGGTTTTGCATAAAAAAGTTTACAATATTGTATCCAAATTTGGACTGTTGTCCACTAATGGTATAATTTCTTTGATTACAGGTACTCAGTATTCCTTTGTGGAATAGATATTTGGTCCTGCTGTTCAAAGGATGGATGAATTGACTATCAAAATAGGGGATTCGTAATAGATAAGGCTAATGGTAAAAAATAGGTGGATTTTGGTAGGGGAATTATTGCTAGCTATTATGGTGGATTCAATTCCTATGCTGGCATATAGCCATTATAGTTGATGTAAAAACACAAACAAATGGCCATGTCCAAAAAACAAGCCTATTTCTGAAAAAAAGTAGAAAATTGAAGTTATTGAGGAGATAATTAATTTTTTTATATATTTGATTTTGAGTGGTGAAAAATTTATATTTTTTAATGTTGTATTCATAGTAGATGGTATTTCTCTCATTAATTGGTTGTTTGGTTGTTTTGGTATTATATGCCATATTGGATAAGCTTTATTATCTAAAGACTTGGGTAAGATTTCTATGCTTTGGCATAGCAGGCTTGTTTTTATTTACAGCCATTTGGCCCTACTATACTGAGTTTAGAGCCACTAGGGATTCGAATGATTTATTAGAGGGCGTTGATTTGGGATCGGAGGTCAAGGACAAAGTCATTCAGGAAAAGAAAATTATTCCTATTGCAGAACCGATAGCCGAAGTAAAAAAGGTAGAGGCTAGCCCAGCGATTAATGATGTAGTTAATACAGATGAGGATAAGCCAAGTATAGAAAGTGCCAACCAACTAATCGCTGAAATCACACATTTATTAAAAACCAAGGTAAGACCAGAGATAAGACGGATAAAGGAAAATATGGAATATGCTAAAGATTCCCTTTCAGGATTTTATCTCTCTAATCAGCGAAAATTAATCGAAATGGAGTCGCTTGATGATTTGCTCGAGGTAAGGCAGTCGATCTTATTAAAGGAAATAAAGTATTATGAATCAGGCGCTTCAACGTATGAAGATTTTGGCTATAAAGTAAAGTATTACAAGAATTCGGTGGATTCACTGGTAAATAAATATTATTAAGTTTTTTATAATAAAAAGGAGTATGAGGATAGTAGCTGTATTTTTAGTGTGTATTTATATGCAATCATTCACCGTACGATGCCAGGTATCGCAGCGCGAAATGGCCATTGCTGATTCCATTATAAATTCTTCACAGTCATTAAAACTTGAAATGGTAAAGCTCAAGGAACGCGTGTCCTCCTTGCAGCACAAGGTCAAGAAGCTGGAGAATAATGTGTCAGGACTTTCATCTAAAGTGAAGGACCTCACCGTACAAAAAGAAAAATCGGACTATGCTTATCAAGAGTTAGAAAGATATGCCAGCCAATTATTGATGGCTAACGATACACTGACACGCAATAATGACGAGTTGCTCGTTATTAATAATAGCTTGAAAAAGTCGAAAGAGAGTCTTGAAGTAGCTGCTAATGCCTACAAAGAATTATTTGAAAATGAGAAGCGCAAGCTTGAGGAATTAACAATGAGTTTTCAGAAAAAATACGCTAAAGGTTGTTCACGTGTATCACATAGAACGAATCGCGGTGTAATCGAACTCGATGAAGCCAATACACATAAGCTATCTTGGATCGATGATATGAAAATTAATGTACAAGCCTGCTATGCAATACCTCGTGAGCGGGCTTCTAATAATGTGAAAGTCTATTTCTATTTGTATCGCCAAGATGATACTTTGCGATTGCATCCGCTCGAAAATTCAGTGCCTGTGGTGCTTACACCAAATCTGGAATTATCGGACAATGTGGTGATCTACTATGATGGTACATGTGCAGTAACCCTACCAGGTGAAAGAAGGTCTTTGAAAACAGGTTTTGTGTATGAAATTGAGTATGAAGAAATCGTAATAGCAAATGGGAAATTTAGATTGGAATAAGGTGTGGCTTGCGCTTGTAATCTTGCTCAGCGCCCAAGTAAATGCACAAAAAAAAGCAACAATCATAGAGCGGAAAGAAGGTCTTAGCAAAGCAGCTGTCAATGATATTGCATTCGATAATAATGACAATATATGGATCGCTACTAATGATTATATATACAGGATACCAGGGGGTGATGGTCAGCTTGAGAAGTATTATGATACCGGTGCTTATTGTCTTGGCAATAATTCCGATGGTGAAGTGTTTGCTGGACTTAAAAACAACCAGTTGTTTTATCCCGAAAACTATAAAACATTTCCATTAAATATCGAAAACAATGACCTCATCAATTGTTTGATATCACATAAAGAAAATTTCGTAGCTGGAACTAAGGAATTTATAATCAATATTCCTGAACGCAATGTAAAAGAATACACCACCCCAGAGGCTGTGACCAAGCTCGCTTATAAGGCAATGAACCTGCATAATATTAACCAAATCGTGGTTGATAGTATTCATAGGTTATGGATTGCTTCCGATTCAGGATTGTATATGATGAAGAATCAGGAGCTCACACTCATTAAGGATGTAGCAGTATCAGCGATGATTCAAAAACCAAATGGCTTATGGCTTGCTACTGAAGAAGGAATATATACATTAGATCGCTATCGAAAATGGAAAAAATGGGAAGTATGTCCTAATCTTAGTGATTATAAAATCGAAGATATGGAGCTGGACTCCCGTGGCAATTTATGGATGGTAAGCAATGTGCTTACAGTAATTAAAAACAATGGAGAATGTGAAGTTTTCGATGAACACAATGGATTTAAAAGCAAGCACGGCTTATCCATCTCCATCGATCGTACTAATAATGTATGGATAGGCACTGAAGGACGTGGTGTATTTCTTATTAAAGATACCATTACTAAACCACTGATGCCCGGCGATGCACAACGTTATGCATTTATGAGCGGTTATAAGCCTAATAGACTCATCTTCTTGCTTGACCTCTCAAGCTCTATGAACGCAGTCGATCGATTGCCACTGCTCAAAAGCACCATCATTAAGTACGTAGGATTAATGCGTCCAGAGGATGAAATAGCCATCATATCATTTGGCAACAATGCTGAGGTGCTTATGCCATTTACTTCCTGTGCACAGTCAGCTGATATTATTAATAAATTAGACGATATGCAGGCAGGTGGATTGAGCAAGTTAGATCTTGGCTTGCAAAGATCTTATGAAATGCTGCTAGCTGATCTGAGTGCCAAGCACAATAATAGAATACTAATAGCAACTGATGGTAAGATTGAAGTGAATAAGGATATCAATAAATTACTGCGCATTCATAAGTCAAAACCTATTAGTATTAGTACCTTTGATTTCGGTACACGTTCTAATACCGATTTGAAAAAATTAAGCCAGTCTGGCAAAGGTGATTACTACTTTATCAAGGAATTAAAAATTGAATTGGATGAGTTGCTTGAACAACAAGTAAAGCCTAATTAACAATAGGATTGGCAAGCACTTATACAATATATTAAAATTGGAAATTGGCATAAGGTTTTTGAGATAATGGATTGAAAAGACAAGGCTTGTTCAATAACTCAAATTTATGCAATTATGGCGATGCCTTACAGGCCCGGGCTGCTCCAGGCTACACTTCGTTTCGGTCTTATT
>CAYZQX010000013.1:0-23791 GCA_964480615.1 uncultured Chitinophagales bacterium
TGCAAGCTTTTTTACTGAAATCCATAAAATTGTGTGAATATCCTATGCACTTATAATGGCTAGAACCTATTACGATAAAAGAATTCAGAGTTATTTAGCAAGCCCTAGATACTAGACACTGCATAATGGATAATAGACTCTAGACTTATTGTGGTTTCTACTACTAGCTTCAGGATCTTAAATCTTGAATCGTTAATCGTTAAAAAAGCGATAAGAATGCGGAATGGTTTAGTCTTGTTCCGCTGCCTCCCTTATCGAAAATAATTGAATATGAGCAAGCTTTTGCATTGTACAACCTAGTTACATAAAGTACAAGGAGAGAGGCAGTGGACAAGACCGAAAACAAATCGAGCTTGCGAAGATTCTGGCGGCTATAGAAAAAATTAAATGCCAGAAAGTGAAGCCTGGAGCAGCCTGGGCCTTAGGCATCACCATAATCCTAGGCTTACAATTTATTGATCAAATCCTAAAGTGAAATTTAGCAATAAAAAAACCCAAATGATATTTTAATAAAATACCATTTGGGTTTTGTATGACAATGCTAATTAAGATTGTCTATTTCACTAATCCTTCGATGAGGATACTTACTTGATTGTTATTAACTTCGGCAAAGCCACCTGTTATCTTCATAACTTGCGCGCCTTGACTAGTAGTTATTTTTAGATCTCCTTCTCCTAATGCTGCTATTAGCGGTGCGTGTCGATCTAGGATTTCTAATCTTCCATCTATACCAGGTAATATCACAGAGCTACAAGCTCCTGCGAATATTTTCTTTTCTGGCGATATGACTTCTAGATTCATAATTAATTATTTGATTAATCTATTGCAATGAATATTATTTGCCGCTAAGCATTTTCTTTCCTTTCTCGATTGCATCATCAATCGAACCTACGAGGTTAAATGCTGCTTCAGGATACTCATCCACTTCACCATCAAGAATCATATTGAATCCGCGAATTGTCTCTTCGATAGGAACTAATACGCCTTTAAGACCTGTAAACTGCTCAGCTACGTGGAATGGCTGTGATAAGAAACGCTGAACACGACGTGCGCGACTTACTACCAGCTTATCTTCTTCACTCAGCTCATCCATACCTAAGATGGCGATGATGTCTTGTAATTCCTTATAGCGCTGAAGGATTAGCTTTACACGCTGAGCTGTGTTGTAATGTTGATCACCAATTATATCGGGTCTCAATATACGGGAAGTTGAATCTAATGGATCCACCGCTGGATATATACCTAACTCGGCGATCTTACGGCTTAGTACCGTAGTAGCATCTAAGTGGGCAAATGTGGTGGCTGGTGCTGGATCCGTTAAGTCATCCGCAGGTACATATACCGCTTGTACTGAGGTAATAGATCCACGCTTAGTAGAGGTGATACGCTCTTGCATAAGACCCATCTCAGTAGCTAGTGTAGGCTGATAACCCACTGCTGATGGCATACGACCTAGAAGTGCGGACACCTCTGATCCCGCTTGTGTGAAGCGGAATATATTATCGATAAAGAATAAGATGTCACGACCTTTTGCTTCATTAGGATCTCCATCACGGAAATACTCAGCGATTGTAAGACCTGAAAGGGCCACACGCGCACGCGCCCCAGGTGGCTCATTCATTTGACCGAATACCAATGCTGCTTGTGATTTTTCCAACTCCTTTTTATCAACTTTAGAAAGGTCCCATCCTCCTTCTTCCATATCGTGTTTAAATGCATCGCCATAACGAATTACATTCGACTCGATCATCTCGCGAAGTAGGTCATTTCCTTCACGGGTACGCTCACCCACTCCTGCAAACACCGATGTGCCTGAATACCCTTTGGCGATGTTATTGATAAGCTCCATAATCAATACGGTCTTACCCACTCCAGCACCACCGAATAATCCAATCTTTCCTCCTTTGGTGTAAGGCTCTATTAGATCAATTACTTTGATACCCGTATATAATATTTCGGAATCCGTAGCCAGTTGATCATACTTAGGTGGCTTATTGTGTATGGAATATCCCTTAGAGCGATCAAGGGTGCCTATACCATCAATTGGCTCACCAACCACATTGAGCAAGCGACCGCGTATTTGATCTCCTACTGGCATCTTTATAGGCTCACCAGTATCCACTACTTGCATGCCTCTTGTCAAACCATCGGTAGAATCCATCGCTATGGTACGAACTGAATTTTCGCCTAAGTGCTGTTGACATTCTAATACTAGTCTGCTACCATCGGGACGTTTGATTTCTAATGCGTTTAATATCTCGGGAAGCGTACCCCCTGAAAAGGAGACGTCCACAACCGCACCAATCACCTGTTTTACCTTACCAATATTGGCCATTTTGAATTTATTTTTTGTTTTTTATTTTATTTTTTGGCGGTGCAAAGGTAGCCTTTTAGCTAGAATTTCCCAAAAAATTATTAAATTATTTTCCTATTGATTTTAGACCCTTTTTTTGTTAAAAAATCAATAAATGAAACATATTTTGTGCTGAAAATTTATTTTGACATAATTAGGCATTAATAATGTTGCTTTGGCGTTATTTTTGTTCAAGCATTGACTAATAATAGACAATAAGTTTATTTGTTATGTTCCCACTCAAGCCTTTTTTCATATTAACCAGCCTACTATTCTGCGCCACGTTGTGGGGGCAAAATAGCATTGTAAAACAAGCAGATAAATTCTTCGAGGAATATGCTTATAGCAAAGCCATCGCCTTGTATAAAAAACACTTAGAAGGCGATCCAAAAGATTTTCAAGCACAATACAAACTAGCTGAATGTTACCGACTAACTGGCAATAGCAAGGAATCAGAACCACATTTTCAAAAATCTTTGTCATTAGTCGATCAATTCCCTCAAATTAGATTTCATTACGCACAAGCACTGATGATGAACGGGAAAACCAGTGCTGCCATGGCGCAGTATGATCGATATACAATAGAACAACCTGCCGATTCACGTGGAAAGCGATTTGTCGATTGGTGCAGCAATATCGAAAAGTATAAAAAAGATAGCAGCTTATACACCATTGCTCCTCTGCCTATTAACTCCGACGGCTCTGAATTTGGCGCATTTATCGTAGGGAATAAATTAATTTTTTCGTCCTCACGCAAAGACGGGCTGGCTAGTAAAAAAGACAATTGGACAGGAGAAGGGTATATCGACCTATATCAAACAACTATTTTAGACAATGGAATGACATCCGAAGTCGTAGAAAAAATGCCTGGCAAAGAAAAAACAAAATACCACGAAGGGCCTGCTTCCTTTACCGCCGATGGTCGTACGATGTTTCTAACCAGAAATATTACTAAAAATGATATTACTAAAGGCAATGTCATGAACCTCCATATTTTCGAATATCGGTTCAATGGTCAGGACTGGGGAACAGGCAAAGAATTGTTTTTTGGACAGAAAAAAAATGGGGCTTCCTATGGGCATGCCGCTACCAGCCCCGATGGCAAGTTTCTAGTGTTTACATCCGATATGAAAGATGGATATGGAGGCAAAGATCTTTATATTTCCTATCGTCAAGGCGATGACTGGTCAGAACCAAAAAACTTAGGGAGTAAAATTAATACCGAAGGTGATGAGCTTTTCCCTTATATCCATGCAGATGGCACATTGCTCTTCGCATCCGATGGTCTAGGTGGTTTTGGTGGACTTGATATATACCAGTGCGAACTCATCAATAGATCTTGGGCTGATCCTGTAAATTTAGGATCAGCGATCAATAGCTCTAAAGACGACTTTTCACTCACTTTCAATGCAGATAAGTCAAAAGGATATTTTGCCTCTAATAGAAACAATTCTAAGTCAGGGGACGATATCTTCTTCTTGTCATTACCTATACAGCAAGCTCCAGTACAGGACCAAGCACCTGCTGTAGAACTGGTCAATAGCAATAAGTCGAAGGTCAACATGCCATCCCCGATTAATAAAACAGGCGAAGGCGATAAAACCACTAATGAAAAACCCCAAACTAGATTATTCCTAATGGGTATCGTCCTCAATTCAAAAACTTTTGAGCCAGTAGAAAATGCCTTAGTCGAGATCGAAAACATCTTTAATGGTGTAAAGAAAACACAGCTTACTAAGACAGATGGCAATTTCTATTTTGAGCTTGAAGATGGATATGAATACAAGGTTCGCTACTTGTATCAGTCAAGAATACTAGATGAAATCACGATCAATACCCGTACGAGACCTAAGGGGTTAAAACTATTAGATGGTATGCTAAGAGGCGATCCCAACTCATCTTATATCGCAACATCACCCTCCCCAACTCCAAGAGCTACCTCTCCAACCCTTGTTACCAAAGGGGATGAGATTATTGTTGACACCTTCAAAACATCTTCATCAAATTATGGAAAATCTTATTATGATGTAGATACGGAATCCACAACCATTATTTTCAATTCCATGAAGGAACACAATCTGAAGCCGTCGAAAACCAAAGATTTAGTACCTCCATCCTTACCTGCACCAAGCACCAAAAAGGGCGAAAAGGGATTGGTATATAAAGTACAAATAGGTGCTTTCCAACGCAATCTTAGCGACAAGAGCCATTTCCTCAACAAAGTAAAGGGAAACTATCAGCTCGAAAAAGCGAGCAATGGTATGAACCGATATATAATGGGTAATTTCCAGGATTTGTCAGCTGGTATGGAATACCTAGAGTACATTAAATCATTGGGTTATAAGGATGCATTCTTAGCCCCTTATAGAGATGGCAAGCGCCTCAATATCCCAGCCGAAGAAGCAAGGTAATCACAAGTAAAAGCATTGCTTTTTTCTTCTCCTATGATAGTTATTTTACACCAGTGAACAGGCCATGATTCACTGCCAGGGCTTCTTGCTCAAAAAGATTCAATAATATCATTATAGGGCGATGCCTCCGGCCCAGGCTGCTACAGGCTACACTGCGTTCCGGTCTTGTTCACTGCCTCCCTATTTTACTTCTCATATAGGTTATGTAATAGATAAAATTTCCTACTTATCCAGCGATGTGGTATAGGGAGTCAGTGAACAAGACTAAACCATTCCGCATCCTTATCGCTTAAACCAGACACTAAACACTGGACGCTGGACGCTAAACTTTAACTAGTTATTGCAACCAACACCAGTATCGTAAATCGCTTGAACTAGACTCTAGACATTAGATAATGGACACTAGACTTAGAGCAGTTGGTGAAACAAGCTTCAGGATCGTAAATCAATTAATAGACTAAGTGCAATTGCTTCAACAAGATTCAATGTCTTATATCGAAAATTGTGAATCGTAAATCGCTTAAACTAGACACTAGATAATGGACACTAGACTTAGAGCAGTTGGTGAAACAAGATTCAGGATCGTAAATCTTGAATCGTTAATCATAAATCGCTTGAACTAGACCCTGGAAACTGGATAATGGACGCTAGACTTAGTTAAGTTACTGCAATAAAATTCAGTATCGTAAACCGGTAATCGAAAATCTTGAATCGTGAAAAAAGCGATAGGGATAGAAGGGGTTTGTACTGTGGTGGCGGGCTTTCAATGATTGAATTAAAATAAAGCCGAAAGCCCGCCACCACAGTACCGAAGCGCAGCGAAGCCCCGTATAGCCCGGGCCCCAGGCATCGCCAAAATATTAATAGCCTTTAGCTATACATTCATCCATTTATAACAACTGACTTAGAATATGGATAGCAAAACAATTATCCTTATTTTGTAATATATGATTGAGGATGCACTAATACTTAAATTTGTAAATCTAAGAGTGCATTAAAAAATTTAATTCCTTTAAATAGAATTACTGCAGTATTACCCTATCTACATAAATTTTATTGCTACTAGTCAGTTGTACTAAATATACCCCTTTAGGCAACTTCTCGAGGTATAAATTGCTTTGTAAATTAACGCTTTCATTATACTGGGCTAACACTAGTTGACCAATACTATTGAATATTTCAAGCTTTTCAACTGTTCTATCAGTAGGGAATACGAGCTTAATAGTACCTGTACTTGGATTAGGCACAATTTGAAGCAACTGATTATCTACATTATTAGCTATGCCTGTATTGCAATTATTGATCACCACATCTAAACTAGCTGTAGCTACACATCCAGTCTGACTATGTAGCGCTGTGCTTAGCAATAATACAACGATTACACTACCGATCACACAATTTATATTAATGGAAAATCTCATAAACTTATTTTATTCTCAAATGTACTGCATTTTGCTAATACTTACAATTCAAGACCTATTAGTAATAGGGTTTTAGCATTAGATATACTATTACTCCAGTAGCTGAAACATATAACCATAGGGGCATAGTCCACCGTGCTAACTTTCTATGCCGTTCTACTTGTCCATTAAATGCGCGCAAGAAAGTAAAGAGAATAATGGGCAGAATCACGGCTGCTAATATCACATGCGTATTGAGGATAAAAAAATAAAAATACCTTATTAATCCAGTACCTAAATACCTAGTGGGTTCAGTCATCGCATGATATACCACATAGGAGCACAAAAATACAGCGGAACAGCAAAGTGCTAGAATATTGCATATCCTATGTGCTTTGATATTTTTATTTTTAATAAAGTACCATGAACTAAGGAGCAGAAAAAAAACGGATCCATTCAGCATAGCATGAAATCGAGGCAATAATTTCCAATTAAAATTAGCTGCTGCATCCACTGGGGGAGACACCTTAATCAACAAAGTTACGAGCAGAGGTACAGCTATCGAAAATAACACAATAGCTCTTACCCAAAATTTTTCTTTCATAATAAATGGTTACTTTGGTGGTTGGTAATTAAATTTTTGAATTTTCTCATAGCCCATATCTTCGAGCAATAAGACTTTGATATCATACATCAGTTGATTGACTGAAACTGAATCCGTGCCATCATAATAGCCGCGTATCACTCTTTGCTTATCCACTAAAACAAATTTACCACTATGATCAGTAAGTTCAGCCCCATCTCCAGGTATAGCAGTAACAAAATATCCTTTTTTGGCTATGTACTTTATTTGAGCAGTATCACCAGTTACAAAGTGCCAATTAGGCCAATCCATATTATATCTTTCTGCATATCTCTTTAGGACTGGTATGGAGTCGTTAATTGGATCTATGCTGTGGCTAATTATATTTAGTTTAGGTTCAGTTCTAAATTCTCTCATGACTCTGGTCAACTGCCTTGTTAATACAGGGCATATAGTGGGACATCGGGTAAAAAAGAAATCAGCAATATAGGCTTCACCTTCAAATGTTTTTTCAGTTATAGTATCCCCATGCTGATCTACAAAACTAAAAGCAGGCACTTGATGGTATAATGAGTCCTTGAACTTCACAGAGGTAGCTGAGTTAAAATCTCCTTTAATGGCAAAATACCGCGGCAATTTTGGTTTGCCAGGATTTCCATATCTTGCGATCAATCCTTGATAAAAAAAATAACTACTAAATGCTAATAACAATCCCAGTATTGCGGTCTTGCTAGGTAATAATCCAAACAGTTTACTCATCGACCACAAAAATACATTAGAATTATTAAGCAATAAAAAAGGGGCTATAAAAGCCCCTATAATTTATCTTTAAAAACAGATAATAATTGAAATTATTAGCCTACAAGATTTTGCCATATTTGTCTTGCATTAAGCCATTCAGCACCTTCCCATAAGAAGGCGATAATAAACCAAATAAGGAATAATAACGGGCCGATTAATGTTAGCGTAAGGGCACGTGTTTCGTACTTTACGTGCATGAATTCTGCTATAATGAAATAGGCTTTTCCAAGAGAAGCTAATATAAAAATAAGATTCAAAAGAAACTTACCATGGGTTCCTTGTGGATCATAAACCCACAACCACCAAAGCGCTAGTCCTACTTCCACTATTGTAATTATAGATAGTATGAGGGTAGCACGCCATACTGCGCTTACTTGACTCTTGTAAGTTGCTAGATCCATATCATGTCCGCTTGCCATATATAAATGCTATTTTTTTTAAAAATTGAAATAATAAACTAAAAATTCGATTACAATAAGTAGAATGCTAGGAATACAAATACCCAAACTAAATCCACAAAGTGCCAGTACAAACCAACCTTTTCAATCATTTCATAATGATTATTAGCGCGTTCAAATACACCCAAATAAGTCATTACCCAAGCCCATAAATTTATCACGACACCTGAAAATACGTGAAACCCGTGAAAACCAGTAATAAGGAAAAAGAACATACCGAATGCAAAAGGACCATAATGGTTATGGTATAAAGTATTCCCTGTGGTAATAAGGTGTGTCCATTCCCAAGCTTGGCAACCTAAGAACATGATCCCACCTATAATTCCGCCTGTCATCCACTTTAGTACACCATTTCTATTGTTCCTATGTCCCTCAATAACTGCTAGTACGACAAAAACGGAACTTAATATAAGGATAAAGGTCATGATACTCACAAACAAGAGTGGACATGACAAAGACCCTTCTGCCTTGCCTAACCAATGTTCAAGTGCATGCTGGAAAGGATAACTACTAAAAGCCTTATTAGGGTCAGCCCATACTGGTGAACTTACACGTATTGTACCATAAGAGATTAACAAAGCTGAAAATGTGAAGGCATCTGATAATAAGAAATACCACATCATCAATTTGCCATAACTCACATCAAAAGGCGATTTACCGCCAAACCAGGCTTTGCCTTCTTGCTTTGTTAATGCTGCATCTGTTGCCATATATATTAAATACTAATTAATTAAAATAAAGAATTGATCATCAAAAAACTAAATAAATAAATCCAAAGTATGCCAATAAAGTGCCAATAAGTTACTAATAACTTATGCCCTACCATACGTTCAGGATTCACCTCTTCTAACAATATTTTTACTGGTTCAGTACGCATTAATGACCTCACCCAGAATATTAACAATATTACGATCCCTCCGATTACATGCAGCGCATGTAATCCCGAAATTACATAAAAAAACGCACCACTAGGATTGCCTTGAAGCCTTATCCCAAAACTTGCTAACTTGCTCCAACCTAAATATTGCAATACTATAAAAACAAATCCCAATACTAGACTAACTAAAAGCATTGTCCTATGCGACTTATAGTTTTCCTTCTTATAGTCATAATATGACTTTTGGATAGTGATAGAACTCAAAATTATTACTAATGTGCTTATCCAAAAAATAGCAGGCAACTTATAGTTAACCCATTCTCCTGCTCCTTTGCGAACGATATAAGCACTAGTAAGTCCAGCAAACATCATCACAATTGTTCCTAAGAACAACCACAACCCAAATATTTTTGGATGTATTTCACTGTAATAATATTTTCTAGGTGCTGCAACTTTCATTACTTATATTTTATCAAGAACCATCACGATCTGTACAATCGGCAAATAAATTACTGAACAAAGCATTACGCCCAAGGCTGCCTTTTGACTACACAACACTAGCAATCGAATATTCATCCCTAAAAATATCAGACCGCAGACGATATTAATCACCAATGAGGTTACACCACATAAGCCCAAGAGCCATGGCCATACACTTACAATGATTAAGGCGGTAGAAAACAATATCATTTGCATTGCTGTGCTTGAATTTCTAGCATCATACGCTGTAGGCATGAGCTTAAATCCAGCATTTTTATAATCTTCATAAGCTAACCATCCTATAGACCAAAAATGTGGAAACTGCCATAAAAACTGAATGGCAAAAAAACTATAGGCTTCCAATCCTAGTTGATTGGTAGCGGCTACATAACCTATTGCTGGCGGCAGCGCACCTGGAATTGCCCCTACTAATACCGCTATGGGTGAATACCGTTTAAGAGGGGTATATATAAATGCATATGAAAATAAAGCGATAGCTCCAAGTAGTGCGGTTGTAGCGTTAAATCCATACCATAAGGTTACCAATCCGCTAACGCCACATATACCTGCTACAAGTGCAGCTTCCCCTATATGAATCCTATTGTTGCTAAGTGGACGCGAAGCAGTACGCTTCATTAGCTTATCAAAATCCTTTTCAATAATCTGATTGATTGCATTAGCGGATGATGTAACTAAGAAACCTCCTAGTGATATCGCAAGTAATTCAATCAATGAACTCTCTAAACCTTTAGCCATCAAAAAACCAAAAACAGCAGAAAACACAACTGTAAGATTGAGTTTAAACTTTATCAATACACCATAGTCCATTACCCGCTCTTTGATCAAAGAGCCTAGGGTATTCAGATTTAGATCTATATCTAAAATTCTCCTGTTCATTTTTTTGCCTACTAAAAATCTATTATTAATATTATTTTCACAATTATTATCGAAGACTAAAGCTTCGGACCTAATTCATTTTGCATTTTCATCACCTCTTCGTCTGATAAATGTTGAGGAGTAAATTCACGACCATCCTTACTGTAGTCATAAGCCCAGCGGTGAACGTGAGGAATTTCTCCAGTCCAATTCCCATGTCCTGGAACCATAGGTGTTGTCCACTCAAGGGTATTAGAACGCCATGGATTTAGACTAGCAGGCATTTTGCGTCCTCTGAATATGCTATAGAAGAAATTAGCCACAAATAACAATTGAGCAAAGAACACAACAATCGCTGCAATACTAATAAACTTGTTCATTTCAGCATATTGACTTGCAAAATTAAATTCTGCAAAAGAGAAATATCTGCGTGGTACACCACTCATACCCATATAGTGCATAGGCCAAAAAATACAATAGCTACCTATGAATGTAACCCAAAAATGAACATATCCCAATGTAACGTTAAGCATACGGCCATTAAACAATTTAGGGAACCAATGATAGATTCCTGCAAGCATTCCAAATCCAGCAGCCAGACCCATTACGATATGAAAGTGAGCAATTACAAAATAGGTATCGTGTAATGGAATATCTAACGCGGCATTACCTAAATAAATACCAGTTAGTCCTCCAGAAATAAATAAAGAAACAAACCCTATAGAAAACAAAGCAGCTGGTGTAAATGTAATATTACCCTTCCATATAGTTGTGATCCAATTAAATACTTTTACAGCGGAAGGGATAGCAATTAACAATGTAAACAAAACAAATATTGATCCTATAAATGGATTCATACCTGAAATAAACATGTGGTGAGCCCAAACGATAAATGCTAATACGGTAATAGCCATAATGGAATAAACCATCGCTGTGTATCCAAATATAGGTTTTTTAGAATTAGTAGCTAATATTTCAGACACCATACCCATAGCAGGTAATATTACGATATAAACTTCAGGGTGACCTAAAAACCAAAACAAGTGTTGGAATAGAATTGGGCTACCGCCCTGTAAAAGCTCTCCTGCTCCATTAGTCAAAGCTTGACCATTGAGATAAATATCACTTAAATAAAAGCTTGTATTCATTGATCTATCGAAGATCAACAAAATCGCACCTGATAACAGTACTGGAAAAGAAAGAATCCCTAATATAGCAGTAAACAAGAATGACCATATTGTAAGTGGCATGCGAAACATAGTCATACCCTTGGTACGCATATTCAATATTGTGGCAACATAATTCAATCCACCCATTAATGAAGATACAATGAATAATGCCATGGAAAAGAGCCACAAGGTCATTCCTAAACCAGATCCAGAAGAAGCACCTGGCAAAGCACTTAATGGAGGATAAACAGTCCATCCACCAGAAGCAGGACCCGTTTGAACAAATAAAGAAATAAACATTAACACACCAGCTGCAAAGAAGAACCAATAGCTAAGCATATTAATAAACGGACTGGCCATATCACGTACACCTAACTGCAAAGGAATGAGTAGATTACTAAAAGTTCCACTTAATCCTGCTGTTAATACAAAGAAAACCATAATGGTACCATGCATAGTAACCAATGCATAATAGAATTCAGGATTCAATTTCCCACCTTCTCCCCACTTTCCTAATAACGTTTCTAGGATTGGAAAAGTCTCATCAGGCCACCCCAATTGTAGGCGAAATAAAACTGAAAACAAAACACCAATAAATGACCATATAATACCAGTGATCAGGAATTGACGAGCAATGATTTTATGATCCTGACTAAATATATATTTACTTACGAATGATTGTTCGTGGTGGTCATGGTGCTCATCATGAGAATGGTCATCATGATGCGTAGCGTTATGATGGATATCGATATCTATACTAGCCATAATACTTTTTTTAAATTTGGATTAAATGCCTTTTGAATGAGCGGTTGCGGGTTGTCCTGTACCTGACTCGACAGTAGTAGCTGCGGGCACTACTTGCTTCAATGTGTCAGCAGGAGCGCTTAATGTAGCTTCCACAGCTGGTTGAGCAGCAGCTTTCATTTCAGCATAAATTGATTTTTGACTACTGATCCATTTTGTATATTCCTCTTCTGAAAGAACGGTAACTTTTGCTTTCATATTGTAATGCGCCTTGCCGCAAAGCTCCGCGCATGCTAACTCATATTCCCATTGATCATTTTTATACATTGTACGCATCTCAGCAGTGGTCTTAGTTGGTACAAACCAAAACTGTGTAGGAATACCAGGCACAGCATCCATTTTAACCCTAAAATGAGGTAAATAAAAACTGTGCAACACATCCAATGCATTGATTTTCATCAATACTGGCTTATTAACAGGCAATACTAATTCCGTCGTTTTAATATCATCTTGATTAGCAGCGTCTTTCCAATCCTGACCAAAATAATTATCAGGACTGATTAGCTTAATTTGCTTATCGCCTAATTTATTGTCTTTTCCTGAATACCTAAAGTCCCATTTGAACTGTTGAGCAGTAACTTCAACTACCATTGCATCTTTAGGTGCTGGGCCTGTTATTTTATACCAATTACGCATTCCTTCCACAACTAAGAAAACCATGACAATAGCAGGAACACCAGTCCAAACCATCTCAAGCATCGTACTATGAGCAAAGTGATGGGCTATTTTCCCCTTTCTCGCACGGTAGCGATAGGAGAAATAGAACAATAGAAAATTAGTAATTAAAAATACTGGTACAGTAGCTATCAAAGTCCATTGAAACATTGTACGCAACCATACACCATGCTCGGATGATGGTTCAGGTAAATATCTATCTTGAAAATACCAAGCAGACCAAACTGATAATATCAATCCCAAAACACCCACTACTAACAACATAGTAGCGTTAAAATTTTGGGCACCATCCACCTCTTCTTTCCCTTTCAGTAAGTTCAATAACTCATTGGACTTAGAAACCTGATAGAGCAAAATTATCAATAATACTGCGGATATTAATCCTATAATTGTAGCCATAGCTGTTTATCTTTTATGTATGGTGGGTAAGAGATTCTTTAATAAATGGATGTCCAGTTGGCACTAAAGAAGCTTTGCCAAGAGACCTAAATACAATAAGTATGAATAGTCCAGCATAGGTCAAAAACAATCCTATCTCTGGAAAGCCGATACCAAAACTACCAATAAGATGGCCGTGGCTATCTGTGTAATGATTATTGAGAATTACTCCAGGCATAACCATTAAAAAGAAATCAATCCAATGACCAATGATGATAAATAATGCAGTGAAAGCTAAGAAACCACTATTTCTTTTGCCTCTCGCCAGCATTAAGAAGAAAAATGGGCAAATGAAATTGATGAACCAATTGATATAAAAGAAAAATTTATAATGATCCCATCGATCAGCAAAGTACTTTGTTTCCTCAGGTATATTGGCGTACCAAATTAACATAAACTGGCTTATCCATAAATAAGTCCACGCAACCGAAAAAGCAAACATATATTTACCAAGGTCGTGAAAATGTTCATCATTTACATATTTCAAATAACCTTGCCCTTTTAAATACCATGCAATTAGTGCTGTCGTAGACATACAAGTTACAAATATGGAAATAAAACAATACCAACCAAATAAGGTACTGTACCAATGCGGATCAATAGACATTATCCAATGCCAAACTGCGGTTGATGAAGCAATACCAAACAAAATTAGGTAAAAAATACTCAATGGCTTACTTCTACTATACAATTTATAGCTTGGTGATTCATCCTGTCCAATCGAGTTTTTACGAATTAGAAACCAAAAAACGGAATAACCTACCAAATATATTACTGTTAAAGTCCAAAATAATTGCTTATTCAGGAATGGCCTCTTTCCATCTATTAATTCATCATTAAGTCCTTCGTGCGACCAATGATATAGATGATGAAATCCAAAAGCCAATATCAATATCATTAATATTGCAGCAACTGGAATGATGGATCCCATGGCTTCATTAATTCTTTTCACTAAAATAAACCACCCGTTATATCCCACAGTTTGAGATGCAACAAAAAAAGTAGCAGACAGCCCCATACCTAAGAAAAAATAGGTATTGTATAATAAAGCTCCAAATATACGTGCAGGATATGCTGTATTCAGTGCCACTCCTAAACCAAAAATGACTAGTCCGACAATAAGCAAGGTAAACCCTAACTTATTAATTTTTCCGCCTAAGGAATATTTTTCTGGACTTATATCTAAATGTCCCATTATTTCAATTAATGATTTACTAAATTAATGATTTTTATCCTTTAATGCTTTCTCCGCCTTGCGTTCAGCCCGATTCTCCTTCACATTTTCCACACCTTCTTTCACTTTATCTACTACTTTTTCGATAAATTTCTTTTTACGCTTTTTTCCATCAGGACCTATTTCTTCTTCAGTGCTAATGGTGTGGGAAGTGCCAACAGTAAGAGTAGTATTGCCTGTAGTAGGAAGAGTATGAATCGAACTTCCACCGTGTACATCTCCTGATGCATCAACACTAAGTCCGGCACCAGTACCCTCACTCATTAAACGGCCACCCCCAGAGGTGTAAACTCTTTTATCAGCTGCACCACGTACATAAGCATAGGCTGCTTCCAAATCCATCTTTTTATCAGCTGCGACTTTATCGGCTTGCATTTTTTTAATGTAAGCTATAGCTTTCCAACGCTGTTCAGAGGACATTTGCTGTGCATAAGAACCCATTAGATTTTTTCCATAATGCACTGAATGGTACATTTTACCTTCACTCATTGAATAGTAAGTATCATTAAAATAATTTGGAATACTTCCTAATGGTCCGCCATTGCTAGCTGAAATTTTACCATTTCCTGTTCCTTTATCGCCATGACAAGGAGAGCAATAACGAATGTATAATTCCTTTCCTTCTGCTAATGTTTTTTCATCTCCACGTCCAAATGGATTTGTCAACTCATCCCCAGCCTTTGCATATCCAACTGAATCTGCGCTATATGTAAATGGCATATATCCTCTCGGAATTGTGCCTTGAACAGGGAGGCGTGCAGACATGCCATCAGCGAAAAGCCAATTTTCTGCTGAGCCACTTGGGTTATCTGACATTGCTAATACTGTTCTATTGCCAGGCCCAGGTGAATAATATTCATAAGCCTGAGAATGTGCCATATCTGGCATATATTCTCTTCCTGGCCAGTTACCATTTGCCCGTGGACCACAGGAACGCATATAAAATGTTAAAAATAAACATCCTAGTACGAACCAATATTTTTTGATATATGACATCTTACTTTACTTTATTAATTTGAGGATTAGGCTGCCTGCTCATCAGCACTTAATACTTTTTCTTTCATCTCTTTTTCTATTACTTCAACTGAGCCACACGACCTCAAAATGTTAGTCAAATGACTTTGGTCTCCACCTTTCAATTTGGTGCTATCAAAAAGTATGACAAAACGATCATCGGTAATGCGTGGGTGGATAATCTCAGGATCTTTAAATATCGAAAAGCGATTTCTAAGATAAAATGTTATTGTCATTCCAACTGCCGAACACAATACCGTGAGCTCAAATAAGATAGGTACAAATGCTGGTATCGGCCAGTTTGGCTTACCACCAAAGTTATTTGGCCAAGCAATATTTGTAACCCATGACATCCCAAATAAGGCGATACTTGTTCCTATGGCGCCATATAAAAATCCAGCAGTGTGTAGCCTTGTTTCCTTTAAACCCATGGCATCATCGATTCCATGAACAGGAAAAGGGGTAAGCACATCATGAATAGCATAACCCGCCTCACGAACCTTATTAACCGCATTTAAGAGTGGCACCTCATCATCAAATAGTCCCAATAAATATTTATGACTCATATCCTTATTTTTCTATTATTCCCTTGACTGTTTTAAGCCCTGAGCTTTTTTGATTAAAATTGCTAATACTTTTTATGAAAATTATTCCTTGTCATGTTTTAGGCCATGTCCTGCACCTGACAAACCACTAATATCCACGTTTTTATATTTTTCAAATTCCACGTTTTCTTCCTTGGCTGTCTTCGCCAAATACTGATCACCCATAGATTTCAATATCATTTTTACCTCAGCCAATGCAACCACAGGCATAAATTTACAGAAGAGTACAAAACAAGTCATAAATATACCCATCGTACCAATGAATATACCTATATCCACCCAAGTTGGCGAGAAGTAGGTCCAAGAAGACGGAATATAATCACGGTGTATAGATGTTACAATGATTACAAAACGCTCAAACCACATTCCTATATTAATGATTATTGACATTACAAATGTAAATATTACACTACGACGCAATTTCCTAAACCAAAACAACTGAGGACTAATCACATTACAAGTCATCATACTCCAATAAGCCCACCAATATGGCGCTGGCTCTACACCCAACATAGGTCCAAATATGAATGGATCAGCGAGGCGATTTCTATTAAAACACCATTGTTCATAAACTGAACCAGAATACCAAGACATAAACAACTCAGTAATATATGCGATACCTACTATAGAACCTGTTAGAATAATTACCTTATTCATAGACTCTATGTGATTAAGTGTTATATATTCCTTTAGGTTCATAATCTCCCTTGCAATAAGCATCAGGGTGAGCACCATTGCAAATCCTGAAAATATCGCACCCGCAACGAAGTATGGAGGAAAGATAGTTGTATGCCAACCTGGTATTACTGAAGTAGCGAAGTCAAATGATACAATAGAGTGAACTGATAGTACTAGTGGTGTTGCAAGACCTGCTAGCACTAATGATAAGGATTCAAAACGCTGCCATTGTTTAGCAGTACCTTGCCAGCCAAAACTCAAAGCAGCATATATGCGGCGGCGCAATCCCTTAGCGCGGTCACGTACAGTTGCAAGGTCAGGTAACAAGCCTGTGTACCAAAACAATAATGATACTGTAAAATAGGTACTAATTGCAAATACGTCCCATAACAAAGGTGAATTGAAGTTAGGCCATAAAGACACCATACTATTCCCTGCCCTTGTATTAGGATAAGGAAATATAAAAAAGGCATCCCATACGCGACCCATGTGAATTACAGGAAATATACCTGCACAGATAACCGCAAAAATCGTCATAGCTTCTGCTGATCGATTTACCCCGGTCCTCCATTTTTGGCGGAATAGCAAAAGTATGGCTGAGATCAGGGTACCCGCGTGACCGATACCCACCCACCATACGAAATTTGTGATATCCCAAGCCCATCCTACGGTACGATTAAGTCCCCAAACACCTATACCCTTCCAAATGGTATAAGCAATTAGGGTAACACCCATCGCCGCTATACAGGCTACGAATAAAAATAAAAGCCAAAACTTGAGTCCACCTTTTGCTTCTACAGGACCAATTATATCATTGGTCATATCTGTGTAGCTCTTGCTACCCAGAATGAGGGGGTCTCTGTAAGGTGATGTATATTGAGCCATATTCTAAAATCTCCTTTTATTTATTTATCTAGGACAAGCACTAACTTATACTTACCCTGAATAACTTGATTTAATTTTTTATAAAATGCTATTACCCTGCTTACTGAAAAATAATTCAATATTTAACAGCCCGATATTAATGAACAGTATGGGTAGTATCCCCTTGTGCAGGTTGATGATCTACCGCACCTTCACCATGCGCTTCGGTTTTACCATGATTTTCACCATGACCGCTTTCATTACCATGTTTATCGTGACTGCCACCATGACTCATTTCCTGATGCACATACTTCTCATTAATTACTTCGTCGATATTGCGAATTTTAGTGAGATAGGAAACATTTGGCAATATATGAATTTCCTCTAATAAGCCATAGTTGCGCTCATTCAATTTCGCTTTAGCTACCTTAGACTCAGGATCATTTTGGTCACCAAATATAATGGCATTCGTAGGACATGCAGCAGCACAAGCAGTTTGAATTTCTCCATCTTTTAATGGTCTTCCTTCTTTTTTGGCTGTTAATTTACCTTCCTGAATACGCTGAACACAGAAAGTACACTTTTCCATTACGCCACGAGAGCGTACTGTTACATCAGGATTCAATACCATACGCATTAAATCATCAGCGTAAGAATACTCATCATTATTGAATATTGTGTTCTTATAAAAGCTATCCGCACCCTGAAAGTCAAACCAGTTAAAGCGACGTACTTTGTAAGGGCAGTTATTAGCGCAGTAACGAGTACCTATACACCTGTTATAGGCCATTTGATTTAATCCTTCAGCACTATGGTTAGTTGCATTTACAGGACATACATTTTCACAAGGAGCATTGTCACAGTGCTGACACATCATTGGTTGAAAAGCAACCTTAACGTTTAATGCCTCTTGGTCATTCTCAATATCATGAGCGAAATATCGATCTATACGCATCCAGTGCATCTCCTTAGCATCAGCAGTATATTGCTGACCTACAACTGGTACATTATTTTCTATATGACAAGCTGGAACGCAAGCACCGCATCCGATACAGGCATTCATATCAATCGCTAATCCCCAATGGTGGCCACGGGTATATTCTTTCTCGCGGCTTGGATATAAAGTGGTAAAATAGTGATCTTTCCAACCCTCATCTCGCATTTTACGTCCCATCACATTACCACTAAATTTATCCTCTTTATATTCATTAATTGATGTATCGTTGATAATACGACGACGGTCATCAATTGTATGATGTGTTTGAGTTTGAGCTATTAAGGTACGGCCTTCTGCCTTTTCAATTGTGGCACCCGAAAGATTGTATTCAAAAGTTTCACCCTTAATGTCAACCATCGGATATACATTAGCGCCAGTAGCGCAATGCTCGTTTCCTGGCTTGGTACGACCATAGCCCACAGGGATGGCAACTACATCTTCTGCCATACCAGGCATAATTACAATCGGAAGTTCGACGGCATTATTGGCCAAACTTACTTTAAGGTGACTATTGCCATTCTTAGTAACTGATTCAGTAAGACCTAACTTATCGGCAGTCTTTTTAGAGATCATAGCATAATTATCCCAGCATACTTTAGTTACTGGATCAGGTGTTTCTTGTAAGAAGGGATTATTGGCATACTTACCATTACCCATTACAGGACCTTCAAAAAGGCTAATCTCTACACCATTAGCACTAGCAGCTTTAGTAGCTAAAGCACTTATTGCAGCTCCTACATCACCTGAAAATGAACCAGCACTAATAGCTGTAGGACGAGTGAATACCCCATTTTGCAAAGCGGTATTCCAAAAGGATTCTCCTCCACCAAATGCATTGTTCCAAGTTTCACGGATATAAGTATAATAATCACCTGGCATATCCATCCATCGCATCAATGAATCCTGAAATGAACGGGTATTGAACAATGGGGCAATAGTAGGCTGTGCCAAAAAGAAATGACCCGCGCGTGGCTCTGCGTCATTCCAAGATTCCAAATAGTGATTAGCTGGCGCAAGTATTTTCACTGCTTCGGCGGTCTCATCTTCCCGATCATTCATCGAAATTGAAGTAGGTACCTTTTTCAATGCTGCTGCAAAAGCAGCACCCTCAGCAAAATCATAAACTGGATTAGAGTTATAGATAATTACTGTATTTATCAATCCACTACTCATATCGGCCATTAATGATTTAATAGCCTTATCATCTCCACCTATATTTTTATATGGCGAACCCCAATCGATGGTGTTTCCATAGCTGCCTAATAAATTGTTAATCGCATTTACAACTATTTGAACATTAACATCATTGCTTCCACAAACTACTAATGCACGGCCACTAGCTGCTTTAAGGTCAGAGGCGCATTTTTTTACACCAGCTGCCGCCGCTTCGGGAAGATTAACCCCTGCACCAGCGCCTGATAGCTCGTTGTATAATGCCTGTACCACTAATGCTTCTTGCGATGGCTTTACAGTAAAACGGTAATCGGCATTCGATCCTGTCTGAGACAATCGCGACTCGAATTGGTAATGGCGCGACATTTTAGGATTCTCGGCATCTATACGGCGATTCTTTACATATTGTACAGCAAATTCAGTTGGCGATACCCAAGTTCCTAGGAAATCACAACCGATGCTTGCAATAACTTCGGCCTTATCAAATTGGTAACCTGGTATTGCTTTCTGTCCAAAACTACGCTCATTAGCATACAATATCCCTGCATTAGAAACAGGCTCATATTGAACGATCTTAGCACCAGGAAATTTATTAGAAAATGCATCAAAAAGTCTCTTTGTTGATGGGCTATATACAGAGCTGGTTAGGATCGCTGCAGTACCCCCTGCTAATGCTGCTTTAACTGCCTTATCAAGGGCAGACCAATCAGCAGCCTCTCCACCCATCTTAGGGCCCCGTGAACGGGCCATGTCATATAAACTTACTACAGAAGCCTGTGCCTTAGCAGAGGTACCTCCATTGGTAAGTGTGCTCATCTGATTCCCTTCAATTTTGATAGGTCTTCCCTCGCGAGTTTTTACAAGTACAGGTAAAAAATCACTTCCATTCACAAAGGTTGAAGCATAATAATTAGCTACACCAGGAGTAATTTCCTCTGGCTTCATTACATAGGGAATTGCCTTACGGATGGGCGTTTCGCAACTTGCGGCTATCGTCGCTGCTGCTAAGCTAAATCCCATCAGTTTAAGAAAATCACGGCGAGGAGTATGGTTAGCATCTTCCATGCCCACTACCTCATCCATTACTGGTAGTTCTTCAGGAAATTCATTGCGTTTCATCGCCTTGAACTCAGGGCTATTTTCTAACTCACTATATCCTCTCCAATTTTTATATTGACTCATATTCTTTTTTTTTAAGGAAGCATTCAATTTTATTGCTTAATTCCGCTTGGGTTAAGACTTTTAATTATTTGCTTAGCTTGATTTTGGATGGTTTGACAATTTGCTTTTTTTGTGATTCTATCTCTTAAAAATGAAGTGGATTAATAGTGGCATTTTTGACATTCAGTACCACCTATATCCTCTACTGTAACTCCTGTACGTTTCTTGTCTTTAATTTCCTGATGGTATTTTTCATAGGAGTTATAATAAGCATTGCTCTCGAACTGTACATTCGTAGTTCTATGGCAATCGATACACCATCCCATTCCAAGTGTATTCTCCTGCTTCACTACATCCATCTCTTCAATTTTTCCGTGACATTTCTGGCACTCAATCTTGCCCGCTACTACGTGCTGTGAGTGATTGAAATATACATGGTCAGGCAAATTGTGAATGCGTATCCACTCTACAGGTTTCTGCTGATAGCCTTCGATGTATTTCTTAGTTTTTGGATCCCAACCCACAGCATCATATATCTTCGCAATTTCAGTGGTTCCTGTAGTTGCACCTTTATCAATTCCTTTGTGGCAATTCATACAAGTACTAACGGAAGGAATGACCGCGGACTTACCTGCTGAAGCACCTACGTGACAATATTGACAATCTATTCCAAACTGACCAGCGTGTATCTTGTGTGAATACTTAATAGGCTGGGTAGGCTGATAATTTTTTTGGTAGCCTAAATTCGATGCGGACTTGAATACGGTAGAAGCGAGTAATATGAATGCTAAAATTCCCGCTAATGTGCGGAACCAACTAGCATTTAAAGTTTGTTCTAATGAAAAACCTGGACGCAATGGAAGACCTGCCTTTTCTCTATTCAAGTTATCGAGGGCACGTAACACTCGAGTCATTAAAAGCACCATGATGAGTAATACGATGCCTATTAGTGCAAGGAAGGTATCGGACAAGGCACCTTTCTTAGCATCACCAGCACCTGCATTAGGATCAGCAGCTGTTACTGCTGGCTTAGCAGGTCCTGCAAGCGTTTCGCCCTGAACGAATTTCATGATCTGATCAATCTCCGCATCTTTCAATGCAGGGAAAGCCGTCATCACGCTTTGATTGTACTCATTGAATATCTTATTAGCTGCGGCATCGCCTGACTTGACCATTGCAGTGGAATTTTTAATCCACTTATAAAGCCATGCAGCATCATACTTGTCGTAAACGCCAGCAAGAGGTGGTCCAGTAAGTTTTTCGTGTATTTTGTGGCATGACTGGCAATTAGCCTCAAAAAGGCTCTTGCCACTCGCATATTCAGGCGTGGCCTTTATTTCGTCAGCGGTCTGTGCCTGAGCAAAAGTGCTACCTAAAAATATAAATACGAATGCGAACGCAATACAAAAACGGCCCAAACGGTGGTAATGATGACTATATCCCATATAATTTTGGTCTAAAAGTTCAGTTTGCCTGAAAATTTTGCGCAAAATTAAAGCTTGAGCGTTAAATAACCTAAATTTTTTCAAATATTATTTGCTAAAAATGATAATTTGTTTTCAAAGAGGCCATAATCGCCGAACTATTTTGTCAATCAGCGCCGATTCTAGTCGAAAACACCAAACTCTAAAACAGATATCCATTTTATTTTAACCAGCATTTACCTATTTATTTGCCTCGGGATCCTATTTAATTGATCCACTATTATTTACTGGGCAACAAAATAGGGTCTTCATAATAACAGTATTCGCCTAAATTTTTAGTCTATTAGGCAATAGCAAATTTCAACCTTTAGTTCGATTTTCAGAATGCCCCGACTGCAAAACAAATTAGAGACGGTTCGATAACTCAAAAAATTTGACTTGAATATTCCACTTTGCCCAGTAAATCTTAAAGTATTCCGAATATATATTATCTAATAGCGAGGCCTCCAGCCCAGGCTGTTCCAGGCTACACTATCTGGCATTTATTTTTTTTCAATGGCCGCCATAAGCTTCGCAAGCTCGATTTGTTTTTGGTCTTGTCCACTGCCTCCCTTATTTCACTTTCAATACATAAGTAGGGTTTGTTAAATAACTCATAAGATTGCGATTATGGCGATGCCTGCGGCCCGGGCTCTACGCTATACTCCTCGCTCCTAAAGTCGCTGTGGGGTGTCGCTGCGATCCCTATCGCGAATACAACTTGAAAGAGCACTGTATAAGAGAAGACTTTACAAATTTATAATGCAAGCTTTTTTGCTAATAATCAGAAATTATGGTGCATTTCCTTAGCACTTGTATGTACCATAATCGTTTAGGATAAAAGATATTGCAGTTATTGAGCAAGCCCTAAGTACTTGAATCAAAAACATGCGCCACACCTAATGTATTCACAATGGGAGGCAGCGAACAAGACTAAACCATTCCGCATCCTTATCGCAAATACAGCCCTAAAAGCGAATCCTAACATTATACCCCTTTTAAAATAGAAAAAAATCATAGCGATGAATTATGGTTGGTGAAATTGGATTAGAAATAGGGATTGTCTCAAGAAATTACAAATGGGCAGCCGATTCCATCAAATAATCCATTTTATGCCCTCCATAAATCGTATGATCAATAGGGGTTAAAAACCTGTTGTTTTGCTATGGTAGGGAGTTTAGGGGCTATTTGCAACTTTATGATTTTGATTAGCTCCTGCAATATTCTTTTTTTTACAAAGTGTCGATGAACCACCAAGCCTATGGATCTTACTGGTA
>CAYZQX010000014.1:0-19277 GCA_964480615.1 uncultured Chitinophagales bacterium
ACAGCAGTAATGAAATAAGCGTGGCGAGCCCAAAAAACGCCACACTAAAAGATCTTGAAGTCCACAATCAAAAAACAGTTTTATCCCTATCCCACAAAGCGGCCACCCACAGAAGTTTCCCTCAACACCTATCTAAGCAAACAAGGGCAGCAACACCAAACGCGCTAGACAGTGAAATGCCCGACGGAAGGGGTATCTCCGTCGGGCATCTTTAACTCGACCTTTCTTCGCTTTGTTGGTTAGATGTTATCGGTTCGGTGTGCTTCTTTCGTTCTGTCTGTCATTCGGTTGTGAGTTGGCTTGGTAGCTCTTTTGCATTTTTTAGCGTTGGTTTGTACGTTGGCAAAAAATGCAAATGTGCTACCAAATGGGTTGGCTTATTTTCCGTTAATTGTCAGCATTATTTCTTCAAAACTTTCTATTCCTGATTTCAAATTTTCTATAATGTCGTTTGCTAATAAATCTGGGTCGGGCAAATTGTCCAAGTCAGTTAAGCTGTTATCTTTAATCCACGAAATGTCTAGACTGGTTTTGTCTCGTTCAATAATTTCGTCATAAGTAAATTTTCTCCAACGCCCTTCAGGATTGGTGTCTGGGTTGTAAATTTCTTTTCGTTTGTTAATATTGTCGGTATTGTAGCAAGAAATAAAGTCGCTTAGGTCGGCTAGTTTTAGTGGATTTTTCTTTAGTGTAAAATGTATGTTGGTTCTAAAATCATAAAACCAAATTTCTTTTGTCCAAGGATTTTTTGCAGCAGGTTTATTGTCAAAAAACAACACATTGGCTTTTACTCCTTGTTTGTAGAAAATACCAGTTGGTAATCGTAAAATGGTATGCAGATTTGTTGTTTCTAATAATTTTTTTCTGATGGTTTCGCCTGCACCACCTTCAAATAAAACATTATCGGGTAATACTACTGCGGCTCGTCCGTCAGATTTTAGCATTGTGCGAATGTGTTGGACAAAGTTCAATTGTTTGTTACTTGTTGTCACCCAAAAGTCTTGACGATTATAAGTTAAATCTTCGCTGTCCTGCTCGCCTTCATCGTTGGTAAATGTCATACTGCTTTTTTTACCGAATGGCGGATTCGCTAAAATATAATCTACACGCAAACCGCTGTCTGAGATTAGAGCATCGGCTGGCGATATGAAATTATCACTTTCAAAGTCGCCAATGTTGTGCAGAAACAAATTCATCAAAGCCATTCTTCTTGTTCCTGCCACAATTTCGTTTCCGAAAAAGGTTTGGTGTTTTAAGAATTCTTTTTGCTCTCTGTTTAATGAATAGTTTTTAGGATTAGCTATATAATCATAAGCTGCCAAAAAGAAACCACCTGTACCACAAGCAGGGTCGGCAATGGTTTTCATTGGCTCTGGTTGCACACATTCAACCATTGCTCTAATTAATGCTCTTGGTGTGAAATATTGCCCTGCACCGCTTTTGGTATCTTCTGCGTTTTTCTCTAAAAGTCCTTCATATATTTTTCCTTTTACATCTGCACCCATTGTACTCCATTGCTCTTTGTCAATCATATCAATGAGCTTGTAGAGTTTTGCTGGGTCTTGAATTTTATTTTGACTTTTAATAAAGATTTGCCCCAACACGCCTTTTGATTGTGATAATTCACGAAGCAAGGTTGTATAATGAGTTTCTAAATCTGCCCCTCTTTTTTCTGCAAGACTGCTCCAATTGTATGCTACTGGAATAGGCAAATTTCTGTTGTATGGTGGTTTGCTAAATTCGTCTGCCATTTTCAAAAAGAGCAAATAGGTTAACTGCTCCAAATAGTCGCCATAGCTTACGCCATCGTCTTTTAGAATCGTACAGAAACTCCATACTTTACTTATTATGCTTGATGTATTGTTGCTTTCGTTGCTCATTTTTTTTTCTTCGTTTTTTATTATCCGGCAATAACCGGCAAATCGTAATTATTGTAATTGCTTGATAGACAAGCAATATTTAGGTTTTGACATATACTATCCGGCAAAATCCGGCACGGGTTATTTCTCACTTTATTTTCGACTTAAATTTTTTTGTTAAGAAATATTTTCCAGTTTTTGCTGCACCTTGAAACTCTATTAAGTTAATTATTTTTAATGTTTGAAGATATCGTTGAACTGTTCGATGAGATTTTTCAGACACTTTTATCAATTCATTTATACCTACTCCATTAATATTTTTATTTATAACTTTTACAACGTCAATTAAACCGACAATTACAGCGTCATTTACAGCGTCAATTATGCCTTTATTTACAGCGTCATTTACAGCGTAATTTACAGCGTCAAATATGCCTTTAATTACAGCGTCATTTACAGCATCAACTCCCTCAATAGCTCCACCAAGTTTAACATCACTAAAGAAAGTTAACTTAACAGTTTGTTTTCTAATGTCCCCAAAAGGTACTTTTAAACCTGTTTGCATGCCATTGTAAATAATAGCCCCAGAGGGGCGATATGTCAATAGAAAATTCATCCAATATCATTTTTTAGCTCCGTAGGAGCGACACCAAAATCATCAAAAATATATTCAGGTTTAAAATCAATTTGATAGGCAATCAAAAATTCGATGTATTCCTCGCTAAATGTTTTCTTTTTATGATGCTCCTCTTGATTGATGATATAATTGACAACCGTTTGAATTTGTGATTGGCTTACGGAAAATGCTCCAAATCCTGTTTGCCATTCGAATTTTCCCATCACATATTTATTTTCGTTTATCCATTTAGAAGAATTAGCTTTAATATCACGGACCAAATCAGACAGATTACAATCGGGTTTTAATCCAATCAAAATATGAAGATGGTCGGGCATCCCATTGATGACCATCAATTTTTGATTTTTATGGGTGATGATGCCGGTGATGTATTGGTACAATTTTTCTTTCCAATTTTTAGAAATGAGGTTGGCTCTGCCTTTTACAGCAAAGACTACGTGAACGTATAATTGGGTATAGGTATTTGCCATTATTATGAATCTTGTATCGCCCCGCTGGGGCTTTTTGACATTTTTGATTTTCTGATGCTATTGACCTTTCGCCCCTCCGGGGCTGTTTTTTCTCTCTCTGCCTTTATTCTTTCTAACAGTACCGATGCTGGTTCATCATTCGGGTCTTGAGCTACTAATTTGCCCTCAAAGGCTTTTTTCAAAATGCTTTGGCGTAGGGCTTCGGCTTGTAACAAACTGATGCTAATGCTTTCTTCTATTTTATCACACACGGATAAGCGACTTTCGATTTCGGAAACGATTTGGGTTTGTTCGTTTAAAGTTGGTGGTAAATTAATGAATTGATTAAAAACATCTTCATTTCTAATTGCAGGATATGAAGTGCCTTTTTGTAAATCATTTAAAGGTCTTATAAATTCTTCAAAAATTGAATAATAATTTAGATATTGTGAAATTGATTTATTTTCTTTTGCTCTTATTACCGTAAACCCTGAAGAACATATTTGATTTTCAAATATTGTTTTATCCACAACTGCTATATTTTTCAAATATGTTCTTACAGTTGAAAATAACGTATCGCCAACTTTGACAATTTGTTGTGCTCTTGAAGGTGCATTTTTCCATTGGTAAACTTTATGATTAACAATTTTATTTAATTTATTGTCAATCCCTCCAATGTCTAAATATATAAATTCTTCATTTGGGTTTTTCTCTTGTGGTTTTACTTTTTCTGCTTTCACAGTAATTTTTGATAATTCAATATTTACCCAACCCTCTGGTAATTCTCCTTCTTTTACATTCTTATTGGTAAGTTTCCCTTCAAACGCCCATTTTAGCACCGCTTGGCGATAGACTTTGAGTTGGGCTTGTGCTGTTTTTAGTGCTTCTATTCCTTTATCTAGGCTGCTAAATAGTTCTTCTATTTTGGCTACTATTCGGTGTTGCTCAGCTAGTGGGGGAATGGGGATATCCGTATTTTTCAAAATCGTTTGACTAATATTTGGTTGTGCTCCACCAGCACCTTGTTCAACTAATTTATTTCTTTTATTGAAAAGTAAATAATTCAAATACTTTAAGTCAATTATTTCGCTTTCATAAATACCACAAATTGCTTGATTTGTTGCTGCATCAATTCCTAGGAAACCTAACTTTCCAATGGTTGCACCATATAGAGCTATCAATAAAGTTCCTTTCGGGAAAATTTTTGCACTTGAATTTTTAACAGCCTTTTCTGTAATGTATTCTTCTGCTTTATTTATTAATCCTTTATCTAATTCACCCGATTTAATCCAAGGAATTGTTCCATTATAAAAATCTGCATTTTTACGTGAAGGTGTTCCTCCACTCGTTGTAAAACAAATATCGCCAAGCTTTTCTATTATCCAACCTTTCGGTATTTCTTTTAGTTCACTCATTATTTCAGTTTCTTTTGGGTGTTGTGTAGCACTAATGATTGCATTTGGGTAATGGCTACTTGGTTAAGTTGTAGTAGTCTTTGGGCTTGGGTAAGGTTTTGCTGTATCAATAGGGCATTTATACTTTCTAGGTTGCTCAATACTACTAATTGTTCTATGGTAGCGTAGTCTCTAATATTACCGTCTTTATTTGCATTTGCATCTCTCCATTCTTTGGCAGTAAGTCCAAACAATGCCACATTTAAAATATCGGCTTCATTGGCATATACTAAGTTAGCTTTGGTTTTATTTACCAAAGTAGGTATAAGGTTTTCTTTTATGGCATCGGTATGTATATGGTAGTTTACTTTGGCTAGGGTTCGTTGAAAATTCCATTCTAATTTTTTAGTATCTTTTTCTTCGAGTTTTAATCGTTGAAATTCTTTTATAATATACAACTTGAATTCAATAGAAATCCACGAAGCAAATTCAAAAGCTATGTCTTTATGAGCAAAAGTGCCACCATATCTACCAGATTTAGAAATAATACCAATGGCATTGGTCGTTTCTATCCATCTTTTTGGCGTTAAAACAAAACTATTTAATCCTGCTTGTTTTCTAAACCCGTCGAATTCGACGGGTTTAAAATCTGGATTATACATTGTTTCCCAAAAACCCAATAATTCAATCGTATTTCTATTACGTAGCCAATTTTTTATGATATCGTCTGTATTATTTGCATCCTTATGTCGAGCAATATCTGTTAAAGAAATATAATCTTCCTTATTATCTTCATAAAGAACAAAGTCTATTCCTTGTACATTTATTTTTTTATTTTTTGTCATAATAAAAATATTTATGCAGCCAATGCTTCGTTAAGTTCTTTAATAATGGTTTCCAATTCATCACCAAAAAGTTGCCACATTTTACCTTTGCCTCCTTTGGCATCAAATGGAGTATAGTCCAAATCATCAGTATCCACGTGTACCGAAGTTGCAATTTGTTCTTTCAGCATTTGTAACCAATCCATTTGTTCTTTGGTAAATCTGTTGTGGTGACCTGCATTCTTTTTCAAAATCCATTGCTGGAAATTTCTATCCACCGTTTTGTCGTATGGTGTTAAAGTTGCATCAATGCCTGCAACTTTTCGTATCAACGATACCAAAGCCACCATTTCGTTTTTAGGTTGACCACCTACCGTTTCTAACTGCTCATAAGCTCGCCAAATACTCATTGGTGCAAGGGTTGGTTTTTCTAGTACAATAAGTTCTACCAACTCTTTTATCATTTTAAAAGTCAATTCTCTTCTGCGATAAGGCTGTCCGTAAAATATTTGTAAAGCAATTACTTCGTCTTTATGGCTTTCTATCCATTCTTTAAATGCGGCGATGGTTTCGTTAGCTTTGTCTTTGTTGTCCTTGTCCCAGCCTACATTTATTACTTTATCAGGGTTGAGCAAATCTATTTTTTGTTCGTGTGATTTTCGTACATTTTCTATGTATTCGTTCAGCTCACCAGTAAAAACTTTAGCTGCTTGGTTACGCAATTGTTCCAGTTCTTGTGTAATAGCGGCTTCAATTTCTATGGGAGCATCGCCCAGTTTTTCGGTTCTTATTTTTTGTTCAATGGCTTCAACCGTATCGGGGTTATAAGTATTCAACAAATTTTTCACCACAGAAGAAAGCGGAATACCTCCCGATTTTTCTTCAAATTGCTTTTTCTCTTTTTCGGTAATTTGTTTGTCTAATCTTGTTAGGCGGTTTGCCAATGAGGTAAACAAATCTTCGTCTCTAGCACCCACAGCCACAGCACCCAACAAATCTTTCAATGCCACACCAGGTTTTTTCTCCAGTGGTCGGCTATCTGTTTTTAAACTTTTGGTTACGCCAATGGCATCTACAATTACAAAATGGTCTTTGGTAATTTTTGCAGAAGGCGATACTTTTTTTAAATCATCAAAATTGATAACCCTTGTTCCTCGTCCTTTCATCTGCTCAAAGTAATTACGGCTTTTTACATCTCTCATAAAAAGCAAACACTCCAAAGGTTTTACATCTGTGCCCGTGGCAATCATATCTACTGTAACTGCAATACGTGGATGATAATCGTTTCTAAATTGAGCTAATACTGATTTTGGGTCTTCGGTAGCTTTATAAGTTACTTTTTTGCAAAAGCGGTTTTCTTCGTTAAATTCTTCTCTTACTATTTGAATAATATCGTCAGCGTGGCTATCAGTCTTTGCAAAAATCAAAGTTTTAGGAACTTCAAAAACACCTTCCTTATCAAAGCGGTCAGGAAACATTTCGGGCAGATGCTCTTTGAATGTTCTGATAATGGTTCTTATTTGATTTGGATTTACAATATCCTTATCTAACTGAGTATTGCTATATGCTTCGTCTTCGTCTTGTAGTTCCAATCGTTTCTTTCGGCTCAATCGTTCTCTATGCTCTACATATTCCCCTTTCCAAAGGGTGGCTCCTTGTTGGGTTATTTTGGTGTCTATCAAATACACATCATAACCCACATTTACACCATCGGCAACAGCCATTTCGTGGCTATATTCCGAAACCATATTTTGCTTAAAATAGGCAATGGTTCTTGCATCAGGTGTAGCGGTTAAGCCCACTTGAAAAGCATCGAAATAATCTAAAACTTGTTGCCACAAATTGTAAATACTTCGGTGGCATTCGTCAATAACTATAAAATCAAAATATTCTAAAGGCAGTTTTTCGTTGTACTCAATGGGTGGCACTTCTTTGGGTTGCCATTTTTCGTTAGGGTTTTCTTCTTCTGCACTTTCTTCCAAATCTTGCCCTTTCAGTACTGCATATAATCGTTGAATGGTGCTAATATAAACTAGATTATCATCTGGAAAATTTTTAGATTTTAATCTGTGAACTGGGTATAAAGTTGTGAAACATTCTTTTGAATCATTTGGATAGTAAGACATAAATTCTTGTTCGGCTTGTTCGCCTAAGTTTTTAGTGTCCACCAAAAATAAAATCTTTTTTGCTTGTGTAAATTTAAGTAGGCGATAAATAAACGTAATGGCAGTAAAGGTTTTTCCTGAACCAGTTGCCATTTGTATCAATGCTCTTGGCTTGTTGCTCTTAAAAGATTTTTCAAGATTTGTTATTGCATTCACTTGGCAATCACGAAGCCCTTCAATGGGCAATACATTCAAGTCGTTGATAGAAGTCCGCAACGATTTTTGTTTCTTCAACCAATCTTGAATTGTCTTTGGTCTATGAAAAGAAAACACATTTCTTGCTCTTGGTTTGGGGTCTCTGAAATCAGTCAAAGTGGTTACTTCTCCTGTACTTAAATAAACAAAAGGGAGTTTCTCGTTATTTAAATATTTCAGTTTGGCTGTTGCATAATCTTCTGCTTGGTCTTCGTGAACACTTAATTTATGTCCTTCTTCTTTACGTTTTGCTTCAATTACTCCAACAGGTTTTCCGTCAACAAATAATACATAGTCCGCTGGACCAACATCCGTTTGGTATTCACGAACAGCAACCCCTAAGTTTTCGTTTAAATTTATTTTGGATTTGCTTTGCACCACCCAGCCACAAGCCACAAGTTGCTTGTCTATAAAATCTCTTGCTATTTGTTCTGGGTTTTGATTGGTCACTTTTTATTTAAATTATATTTAGTTCGCAAATTTACATTTTTTATATGGCTTGTTTGCAACAATGTTGTTTCAAAATTCACACTGTCCACTTGTGGGTGGTGGGTGGGCTTGGGTGCGTTGGGGCAAAATTTAATATGGTGCAAAAGCGTTGGCTTTGTGTGTCGGCTCGCACCTCTTTTAATTTTATGAAGAGTTGGCAATTTGTCTGATGTGTTGGTTTCTAGGGTGCCTGCTAAGGTTTTTGGGCTTTGCGTTCGGGCGGGTTTCTGAGTACAAAGTTTCAATTTATTACTAAAGTTCATTAGAAGCTCAAAGCTTCAAGTTTCCACATCAGCCCGACTGACGCAAAACCAGTGTTAGCAGGGTTTTTTTCATTACATTCATTTTCAGTCTTGCAGTCGAAAAGGAATCCATTTGTCTTTAGTGTTTTTTCTTTCCGCTCCAACTCCTAACGGTATTTCATATAAGTCATTTATTGTCAAGTCGATTTCTGTAGCCTTTTTTAGAGAAATTATTTTAGCATTTGCTTCTGTATGGTCGTCTTGTCCACAAAGAAACTACCACGAACCATCTTCTTTATCGTGTGTAGCATACAGTATTGGTCTTTGTTTACTTAATACGTGGTCACAGACAAAACAAGCCGTATTTTCAGCTTCTTTAAATTTGTATTCAGTCTTGTTCGTATTGCTTTTCTTTTGTCCAAATAAATTAAACATAGTTAATGTCATTAATAGAGTTGATAATAGTGCTTTCTTCATTCTGTTGTCGGATTTTTTACGATGTCTGCCAACTCAAAATAATACGCTCTTAGGTCGTAGTTTTTACAAAGGCATTTGGCTTTTTATATTTATTCAAAAAAAATATCCACATTTTTATTTAAAATAAACCATCAATTGGACTATTTTACTTTACCGATACTATTGTTAGATTCATGTAAATCAATCATTATAGTCTTTATATCCGCATAGCCTAAGGATGACTTTATGAAGCGTATATCCGTACTTGCCTCTAATAGATGTGTTGCATAGCTATGCCTTAGGGTGTGCATACCAGCAGGTTTTAGTATTTCTGTTTTTTTTAGCCTTTTCGAATACCTTCTGTAGGCTTCTTGCACTATAATGTTTGCCATGATACTGCCTTTAGGATAGGTAATGTTTGGGTTTGTATAGCGCGTCAACTTCTCTGAGCAGTGCTAGTGTTACTCGGCTTATTAGCACCATTCTATCTTTATGGCCTTTCCCATTTCTTATAGCTATCATTATAAGGCTGCTATCTATGTCCTTAATTTATAAAGATATAATTTCAACTATCATTAGCCCATCACTTTAGACTAGGTTGCTGTGCATGGGTAGTTGTTTTTTATGAGTCTCATGCGACAAGATGAGTTAGTAAAAGAGCCTGCATCATAGATAAGAAATTTCGTCTCTTTCATAGTGCTCCCTCAAGTTGTGTTCGCGATAGGGATGCGGAATGGTTTAGTCTTATTCACTGACTCCCATCACTAATGACTTAGGTAAACAGAGTAAATATTTACAGCAGATTATATATACCGCAATAAATAGGGAGTCAGTGAATAAGACCGAAACGAAGTGAAGCCTGTAGCAGCCCGGGCCTGTAAGGCATCGCCCAAAAATTTCAGAATTTTGAGTTAAGGAGCAGATCCTATCTAGAGCTTGGATACAAGGCTAACGGTGAGTTTTTTCTTTTTAGTCTTGCCCGCTAAATCAAAATATTCGATTCCCACTACATAGATGCCGATGGGTGCGCGCTGATTATCATCGGTGGTGCCATCCCACTGGAAAAACCCATTGGTGCTGAGCAATGCGTTATTGCTGATGGATTTTATTTGTCTTCCACGTTCATCATATACTCTTACTCGGGCCATATATCCAGGCTCGGGCATGGCGTATTGAATAACAGCGAAATCCAGATTGCCATCGAGGTTTGGCGTGAAGTAGCCTTCTAGCATTGTAAATGATTCGCCAATGTTTTGTATATCCATAAAGGATGAATTTTTATACCCTGGGGTAGCAAAGCCTACTGTAGAGGATCCACTGTGCCAGTTGTTTTGATCTTGTGTATTCGCATAAGGATCTATGCGCTCTAATGAAACCCCATCGAATCCATCAATTAACTCATAATGCCAATCTTGTGTGTATTGAAGATGGTCAATAATCATTCCGCTATTATCAGTTAGGATGACTACTCCTTCCTGATCGACATAAGAGGGTAAGCCTAGACTATTGATCACCTGATCAGGTGATTCACTGCTATACTGTTGCAATACCAAGTCTCTCCTGGTCGCAATAGCCACAATATCGTGTGGAAATAATAAGAAAGACTCTTCAGCAATAAGTTGTACATCATCCACAATATTAGGACTAGCTATATCGCCATTGCATATACGCAATTGCTTGAGGTCAATAATCTTATTAGAGCGATTATAGAATTCTACAAAATCCACATTATCAGTCACTGGATTAGGCAATATCTCATTGATTACTATATCGCCTATGGCAACGGGTTCTGGCACGCCGAAACTCAGGGTTGTAGCCTGTGAAGCATTGCCAGCACAATCGGTTATGCCATTAGATATGCTAATTTCATACATGGTTCCAGGAGTCAGTACTACAGGTAAGATTAAGGATATCTTCTTGCTATCCGCACTGTTAATGGTGGCTAGGATAGGGCTGCCTATTCCATTGTTAATGGTGTAATTAGCAACATTGATGGCTTCATCGCCGTGTATAGGTTCGCTAAAGAGTAATGTTATCTCTCCTACGCTGTTATAGATTACACGTACGGGGGTGGGCAATGATTCATCGGGCACATCGCCATTCACACTATTGAGTTGACCAGGAGTGCCTCCTAGTTGATTACTGCTGGCAAGCCAGTTTTCAGCTTCAGCACAAGGATTTTCAATATCAATCATCTCTAATGACCAGCCACCTTGTCGCTTTACTTCATCGCCATACCAGCTATCATAAAATGAAACACTGTGTATCAGATTGCCTAATCGATTGTATAACCTGAGTACATCACCCGTATTAGATAAATCAGCGAACTCCATTCCTATGGTTTTGCCATAAGGTTCATATAATGAAACAGCTTGTTCCGAGGTTATAATTATACGCTCATGGGGAAACAATAATTGGATAGGCAGTGGCTTGGCGATCCCATCACCAAACTGGACTGACCAGTTGTCTAATTCAAAAAACTTGTTGGATACATTGTGTAGTTCAATATATTGAAAAGGCGGCAATCCTACTACTGGATCGGGATCCGCCATTATTTCGGTTATGATAACATCATAAGCTTGTCCTGGTTGTGGCAATCCAAAGGATGATTCCATAGAATTGCTATTACCTATGCAATCGACTATATTGTTGACACTCAATAAATAGATTTCATTAGTGCTTATAGCATCACTCAGTGTTAGTGTTACGATGTTATTTTCTACGCTCACTTGTTCTATCGCGAGGCTAGGGGTAATTAAATAGTTGCCTAGATCCGATGCTGTAACTACATCAATGGTTTCACTGAAATACAGTTGAATTTTCTGATCATTCTCTACGAATACATTAGCTAATTCAGGAGCCGTATTGTCAGGATATAGTCCATTGACACTGTTGATCATTCCAGGTGTACCGCCGCGCTCATCCTCTGAGACTGCCCAGTTTTCAGCACCCCCACATACATTGTTAATGTCCATCATCTCGAGTGACCAGCCACCATCATCCTTCTGCGTATTATTATACCACAGGTTTGTATAGCTGATTTGATGAATGACAACGCCATTGTCGTCTGTTAGTTTTATAGTGCCAGCAGTATTGTTGAGCGCACTGAAGTTCATACCGATAGTTGAACCATATTCGGCAAACTGTTCTGCCGCCTGTGTAGAGGTAATAATTAATCTGCTGTGAGGAAAAAACAAATAGCTGGGTAGCGGATTGCCTGAGTCAGCATCGCCTAATATCCAATCCTTTAGATCAAATGTTTTTTCTGAAACATTTTCAATTTCTATATATTCATAAGATGGCAGTCCTACGGATGGAGATTCGTCAATCATCATTTCCGTTACAATTACATCGTATTGATCTGCCTCTTGAGGTAGTGCAATTAGGGTATTGATGGTATTTCCCACATTGCCAACACAATCAGTGACATTCGCAATGGTCAATGTGTATAATTGTCCCAATACGATGGGTGCTGATAAGTGGATGGTTACTTGATGTCCAGCAATAGTTAGAGAGGCAATTCCAATGCTAGGCGAAAGGGTATAATTTGCTATTGCGGAGGCAATATCGGCATCCAATGATTCATTATATGAAAGCGTTATTTCTTCGGCTGATAGCACGCTCGTGTTTATCAGTTGAGGTCCCTCATTATCAGGGTATAGTCCCAATACGCTATTGGGTTGCCCAGGTGTGCCACCTGAGGGATCAATGGAGGCGATCCAGTTGCCAGCGCCTACACATAGGTTTTCGAGGTTTATGCGTTCTAAGGTCCAGCCACCATCATCTTTTTGTGTGTCGCGCCACCAGCTCAATTCATATTCGATCACATCGCTCACTTGCTGTTGAGGGGTCTTAATGGTTATAGCTACACCTGAATTAGTGAGTGCAGGAAATCCCACGACTCCTATGGCATCACCATAGCTGCTATAGGCTGCTACACTGGATTCTGCACATAGTATGACATAGGCTCCAGGGTTCAGTAGGTGAGCTGGCAATATTTTATCAGTGCCAGTGGTAGCGATGGACCAGCCACTTAATTCAATGGCTTGATTCGTGCGGTTATATATTTCTACAAATTCGGCATCGGGTAGCCCTACTACTGGTGATGGGTCTGAGTGAACCTCAGTAATGATAAGATCATTAGCACTGGCAATGCTGTAAGTAAAACTGGTGTTGATAGCAGGGGCTTGATTGCCTGCATTATCAGTTATATTAATGATCGTTATGTTTTGCAATACATCAACCGTAAAATCATTAGAAAACGTCAATAGGATTGATGAACTTGACCCAGGGACATAGCTTGCTGTGCTGGGATTGCCCAATCCAGCAACATTGAAATTTAGCATATTGTTCAAGGAGGAACTTGCTATGGCTTCACTAAAGTTCAATTGCAGCTCATTAGCACTAAGTACGGTAATGCCCAATAGTTCAGGTGCAATATTGTCAGCTACAATAGGTCCTGTCATGAAGTCATCAAAAAAATATTTAGTGGCATTAGCTTGTGAATAAGTGACAAGGAGTCCTAGGTAGGCCGAATTCGTAAAGTCCGTATCCGCAACCAGTCCTTCTAGGCTGTAGCTACCAGTAACACCTATATCCGACCATAAATTAAACGTGCCTGCCGCATCTCTTGTGAGCTTAATGCGCATAGGGTTATTAGAACTGCCAGCAATCACATCATCTTGACCGTCAATAATTTTAATTTCGGTGGTTCCTGTTTTTTTGTATAGGCATACTTCATCATTAGAACCTCCTAGGCGAATAAAATATCCATTGCCCGATCCTTCTAAGTCCATCGCATCGTGGATCACATATACATCCATATAGTTTCCTGAGGATGTTGCACACTTAGGATTTGCATAAAACTCCCATTGTACATCCATGGCTGCAATTGATTCAGTACTTATGGAAGTTATTGTACCGGTAACAGCAGGACCATTGGTTCGCAATACTTCATCTTCTACAATCCATTCACCAGTATCGCCTAACCAACTTGGGTTGTTGTCAATGTCACCATCCGAAAAATTGTCGAATAATTGAGCATTTAGAGATTTATCGACCATTATTACCATTAATAAGAGGCCAAGTAATTTATAAAAAAGGTGATTTAACCAGTTCATTATAAAATTTTATGGCTAAAGTTATAAATAATTTTTAGGAATGAAATTTCATAAGCTGCTTACCTGTATTTTTGTGCGAAATTTTTAATCATAAAATTAAGTCATAATAAAATCAATGAAAGTAGCTGTAGTGGGTTGTTCGGGCATGGTAGGACGCGTAATGCTCGACTTGTTAGCCCAAAGAAATTTCCCTGTAACTGAATTAATTCCTGTGGCCTCGGCACAAAGTGTAGGACAACAAGTAAATTTTAAAGATCAAGCATATACCATTGTATCGATGGAAGATGCCATAGCTGCCAAGCCACAGATCGCTATATTTTCCGCAGGAGGATCCGTGTCACTAGAATATGCCCCTAAGTTCGCTGAAGTAGGGACCACTGTGGTAGATAATTCGAGTGCGTGGCGTATGGATCCCACCAAGAAATTAATCGTGCCTGAGATCAATGCCCATACACTGACTAAGGAAGATAAAATTATTGCAAACCCTAATTGCTCTACCATTCAATTAGTAGTCGTGCTCAATCCATTGCATAAAAAATATGTGATTAAGCGATTGGTTATCTCTACCTATCAGGCAGTGACAGGTACAGGCAAGGCCGCAGTCAATCAATTGATGGATGAGCGTGCTAATCAGGAAACTAAAAGAGTATATCCGCACGCTATTGATATGAATGTATTGCCACAGTGCGATGTGTTTTTAGATAATGGCTATACCAAGGAAGAAATGAAAATGGTCAATGAAACCAGAAAAATATTGAATGATGCAACTATTAATGTTACTGCTACAGCTGTGCGTGTACCTGTAGTAGGAGGTCATTCTGAAACAGTGAATATCACCTTTGAACACGATTTTGAAGTTGCTAACATACAGTCTGAGTTGGCTCAGGCACCTGGTGTAATCGTGCTCGATGATCCCTCTAAATCCGTGTATCCTATGCCGCTCATCGCCCATCACAAAGATGAAGTGTTCGTAGGAAGAATACGCCGTGATGAAAGCCTAGAAAAAAGTCTCAATATGTTTATTGTAGCGGATAACCTGCGCAAAGGGGCTGCTACGAATGCCATACAGATAGCTGAATACTTAGTGGCTAATGATTTGGTATAATAAAATTTATTTTATTACCTTTATTGTCTAATTAATCTTTTTTTAAAAATGGATTCTAACAACCCTCAATTTTTTACCGCTGAAGAGATTCAGCGCGAACAAGCGACCTTTATTACCAAGGTCTATAGTTGGATGGCGATGGCGCTTGCTATTACTGGTTTCACCGCTTATGCAGTAGCCTCTTCCGAAGCTATGATACAAATGATTTTTGGAAGCATGTTTGTATTCTATGGACTAATCATCGCAGAGTTGGGACTAGTATGGTATATAAGCAGTAGGCTTCACAGTATGACTGCTAATACAGCTACTTCCCTATTCGTACTTTATAGTGTACTCAATGGATTGACGATGGCATTTATATTCCTCGTTTACACAGCATCTTCCATAGCCAGCACCTTCCTCATTACAGCGGGCACATTTGGTGCCATGAGTTTTTATGGTTATACGACTAAAAAAGATCTGACTTCTTGGGGCAATATCTTGTTTATGGCTGTTATAGGATTGATCATCGCTTCTATAGTGAATATATTCCTAAAAAGCTCTATGTTCAACTTTATAATTTCCTGTATTGGTGTGTTGGTATTTACAGGTCTTACGGCTTACGATACGCAAAAAATTAAGGAAATGAATATTATCGGCAATGATGGAACGGAAGAAGATCGCAAAGAAGCTATCAGCGGTGCTTTGTGTCTTTACCTTGATTTTATAAATCTGTTTTTGTTCTTATTGAGATTGCTCGGTGGCCGTCGCGACTAATTAATAATATAATTGATGTTCAGCTAATTAGAGTTATTCATCAATGATTATAGAGTCCTAATGATCCTCGGATTATTAGGACTTTTTATTTAGTGCTTGCTCAATAACACATAAGTATGCGATTATGGCGATGCCTTACAGGCCCGGGCTCTACGCTATACTCCTCGCTCCTAAAGTCGCTGTGGGGTGTCGCTGCGATCCCTATCGCGAATATAAATTAAAAGAGCACTATGCGTGAGATCACATTGCATATACAAGATACAAGCATTTTTACGGAAACTTATAAAATTGTGTGTATATCCATTGCACTTATAATGGTCAGAACCTATTACAATAAAAGAAGCCCTAATTACCGACAAGAAATTCATTTCTTGTCGGTAATTTTTTTTGAATGGAAAAAAATATTTCTAAGCAATTGTAAAAATAATTTCTATGTTGGTAAAAACTTGATTATATTTGTTCTATAGAAATACCCGATGGCCGTCAGGTTACTTAGTGATTGTTTTATTTTTTATTAATCTTTAAATTTATTTTAGAATTATGTTTAGTTTATCTTTAATTATGTGTTATCTTACCAACGGTGAGTCCACGCACACACACACACACGTATATAAGCGGCTTTACCTTAAGTTAATGGCACTGTGTACTATTTTGATTTTTTTATGTGGGTGTACAGAGTTTAAACCCTCAGGCACTGAGGAATATGAAAATGACGAGATGCAACAAGCCATGAATTTTGATGCTATCAGGACAAAGGATCCTACTACTAATACAGTTCCTTCAGAACGAAGAATTGCAGCATTAAATACAGTCACATCCTATAATGATTATGTTGCAAGTGCTGCAAATCCACCTATGATAGCAGGAAACCAACAAATAAATTGGTGGGAAATGGGTCCAAAAAATGTTGGTGGTCGTACTAGGACTATATGGCCTGATTTAAATAATACCAATAGACTATGGGCTGGTGGTGTAGGTGGTGGGTTGTGGAAATGTTACAATGGCACAGCAGTTAATCCAATTTGGTATAAGGTAAATGGTTCCTTTGATAATCTTGCCGTTACTACAATTGCACAAAACCCAACAAATAAATCATTAATGTACTTTGGAACTGGTGAAGGTTGGTTTAATGGTGATGCTATTCGAGGAGGTGGGATATGGAGGTCTGCTAACAATGGACTAACATGGACAAATGTAAGTCCTACCACAACAGATTATTTTATTCAAAAAATAGTAGTAGGTTCGAATGGAACAGTCTATGCTGCTACTAGAGCAAGAGGAGTGATGCAAAGCACAGATAATGGGATTAGTTGGTCTGTAATTGCAGGTAATGGAACTGCAGGTATCGCAGAAAAATCTGTTGCTGATTTGGAATTAGCAGCTGATGGCACATTATATGCGAGTTTTGGATTTCTAGAGATTACTGGTACTGCTCCAAGTCTCAGTTTTAGTTTTAACGGAAGATTATGGAAAAGATCAACTGCAGGAGTGTGGTCAGAGTGCAGTACTGCTAGTCCATGGCCTAGTGCAGGAGCAAGGGGTAGAATTGAATTGGCCTGTGCCCCAAATAATTCGAATATCTTGTACGCTGCTATTGCTAACACAATTTCTACTAATGGAGCTAGTATTAATAGAATATTAAAAAGTACAAATGGAGGAACATCTTGGACGCAATGCACCTTACCTGTAGATGCAGATAATTCGTCTAATACATTCACAAATTGTGGACTCCCTAATTGTATAACTACACCTTATGATGGATCAATGTCAACTACTGACTTTACAAGAGGACAAGCTTGGTACGATTTAACACTGGCTGTGGATCCACTTAATTCCAATAATATATTTATTGGTGGAATTGATGCATTTAAATCCACAGATAGCGGAACAAATTGGACTCAGATTTCTAAATGGTTGAGTTGTATTCCTTGTGGTTCGTGTAATTTTATGCATGCAGATCAACATAGCATTGTCTTTAAACCAGGATCTTCATCAATTATGTATTTTGGAAATGATGGTGGTATATATCGAACGACAAATGCTAATGCAACAAATCCAAGTATTACAGCCATTAATGATTTTTATAACACAACTCAATATTATAGCTGTGCCATTCACCCTACTGCTGCTACAGTATTGGGAGGAACTCAAGATAATGGCACAACATTAAACAATACATTAGGGTTTAGCTCAGCCACCAGCTTTTGGCATGGAGATGGCGGTTTTGCATTTATTGATCAAGACAGTCCTGATAATACAGTTGTTTCAAACACAGGGATGAGTTATTCACGTAAGTTAATTTCAAATGGAAATTGCACCCAGTTGACGGGCTCAGGTCTTAATGGACGATTTTTTATAAACCCAGCTGATTATGATGATAATAATAATATATTATATGCCTCAGGTGTTACTACAACTGGTACTAACAAACTTGCAAAGTGGACAAATGTTACCTCTTCACCAGTAGCCAGCTCCATAAGTTTACCTGTTTCTAATCCTAACTGGGGGAATAGGGCTATCTCAGCTATCACTGTCGATCCCAATACCCCTACGACTATTTATATTGGCTCTGGAAGTACAAATCTTAATGATACGACTGTACCAAAATTATTTAAAATTACAAACGCAAATGGAACAAATCCAATTTTTACAGAATTAATAAATGCCAGTTGGCCTTCTGGTACTACAATTAGTTGTATAGCTGTCTCACCTATTAATTCTTCACATATCGTAGTCACACTTAGTAATTATGGAGAACTTATAAGAAATATATGGCACTCTACTGATGGAGGTGCGACATGGTCATCTCTTGATAATGCTGCCCTGGGTGCTGTATCAAACATCCCTGATATGCCCATAAGATGGGCATTATTCGACCCGACAAATGCAGACAAATTATTAGTGGCCACTGAGGTTGGAGTTTGGTTCACAGGAGACATAAATGGCTTAAATACAGTGTGGACTCCAGCTAATAATGGGTTGGTAAATACAAGGGTAGATATGTTGCAAATTAGGCCATCAGATCGAATTATTGTGGCTGCTACACATGGTCGCGGACTTTACTATACCGATTCATTTTCAGACCAAACACTTAGTTTTGTAGTGGATAATACTTTGTATTGTCCTGGAAATAGTCGGAATTTTACTAGTAACACAACAGGTACACCACCAGTATCTTTTGCATGGGACTTACAGACTGATGGTAATGTTGATGTAACTACGACTCATGCACTCAATAGAACAGATTATGGACATCATGTGAGTCTTTCTGCTAACCTGCCATCAGGTCTAGTTAGGACGGTTACAAGATTGAATTATATGAAACAAGATCTTAATTGCCCTATAATTATTGACCCAAATTGCTGTAATGTGAAAAAAATGGATGATCTTGTTAGCTCGGTAGCTACTAATAAAGTTTATCCTAATCCAGCCGACCGTCAGGTATTTTATAGCGGTAGCTCTCTGGCTGAATTGATAAATATTTACGATCTAAATGGTCGAATTATCAAGTCGGTTAGCGATTGTTATTCAGGTTCATTTATAGACACATCCGATATTCCAAGCGGATATTATATATTCCAAATTT
>CAYZQX010000014.1:19377-23039 GCA_964480615.1 uncultured Chitinophagales bacterium
TAATACTATGCTGTACAAATACAATGGATTTCAATTAATAAAATCACCTATTGGTAGAGGTCTTGGTTATGGGTTAAAAATGATAGATGACAAATTGTTTGTAGGTGCTGCAAATCCTGTAATACCTAGTTATTTGGATGAATCTACTACCTTGTTAGGTACACCAAATTTATTTGGTATTTATGAAAAACACAATGAGATTATTTATACCTTGGGTGAAGGCTTTCCTTGCATATCTGTTCCTCAGGAGCCGACCGATATTTTAAACAGGGTTAATGATTTTATTAAATTCCAAGGGAATTATTTTTTTTGTGGGGAGTTTAATAGTGGAGATTGCCCTAAGAACTCATTCAGGAAATGGAATGTTGAATATTCGGTATGGGAATATGTACACTTCCCTATGACTTCCTGGGCTGGTTATGCAGGTGTATTTAAAATGGAAATATTCAGGAATCATTTGTATTTGGCTGGGGTCTTTGATCAAATAAGATATTCTACGAATGCAGGAGGTGGACCACATCTTTATTGTCAAAACTTAGCCGAATATGATGGGGAGGAATGGTATAAGCTTTATGAATGGATCAATGGTCCTGTGTTCACCTTAAAAACTTTCGATGATAAATTATTTATAGGTGGATCATTTAATCAGATTATTAAACTTAATGGAGATACTTTGTTCTGCAATAATATAGCTGTATGGGATGGCAATGACTGGACTACTACCGGTTCAGGTATGATAGGAGTCGTATATGCACTAGAGACCGTCGGCAATAAGCTTTATGCAGGAGGTAGTTTCGAAATGGCTGATGGTGTAGCTTGTCATAAGATAGCAGAATATTATCGTACCACAAGCAATATCAATTCCATATCAGACTTATCCTTACAGGGCATCCACCTATATCCAAATCCTGCCACTGAATATTTGCAATTGGAAATGGAAATTCCATGTACGAAGGCTGAGGTTTATGATATTCAAGGTAAAATGCTAATACAAAAGAGTCTCGGAAATACAACCTCTGTAAAACTGGATTTGGAATTTCTAAATGCTGGAATATATATCCTCAAATTATATAGGAATGAAGAACTTACAGGATGCAGCAAATTTATCCTGAAGGAATAGTAAGAGTCTTGATCTTGAATATATTTTTAATCTATACATACCGACAAGAAATTTAATTCTTGTCGGTATTTTTTTTTGAATAGAAAAAAATATTTCTAAGCAATTGCAATAATAATTTCTATGTTGAAAAAAACTTGATTATATTTGTTCTATAGAAATACCCGATGGCCGTGAGGAGACTTTGTGCTTTTTTTATTAATTTTAATTGTATTTTTGTGTTATATTTTATTGCCCACAAGGAATACGTGCCTGCAATATTTGAGATGAATGTTTTATTTAATGAACTCAATGTTTTTATTGCTATTGGATAAACTATTCTTACTAAGAGATAAATAATAATCTGTTGTGCAGCCTTGGGATTGATATCATTTGATATATATGTATAAGGGAAAGACTAGCAACGATTAGAAAGTATAATATAAAACAGGGCTAATGATTTTTGAAACTCTAATAACCCTACAGCTTTAAATATTAATACAGTTTATGGCTCCAAAGAACTTGGATGCTGGGATAGTTAATTGTAAATGTATAATGTTGGGTTTTTATTTTGAACATATAGTGGTCATTGGCAATATTGTGAATAGTAGAAAATATTTGTAATTCCCAAAATAAATACCTAACTTTCAGTAAGTAGTAACTGAATCGAATATAGGGTGAAAAATATACCATGTTTGTTAACTGGTAAAAAAAGATCATTTAAGCAACTGAAACATTAAAAATTCACTTAAAAGCCATTTTTTTGGCAAATAAGGTTTTTTATTTGACCCTATTTTGCTATATTTGCTTTTATTATGGCATTAAATCCATTTTCAGAAGAACAAATAATAGCAAGACTCCAGTTCGAAAACCCGTGGTGGGTGACTGGCAATTTAGACGGATATTACCAATCATTCAAACCACGACTGTATTTTAATCTGTTCTACCCATTGGTGAAAAGCACAACCGTTCATAGAGCATGTGTATTAATGGGACCTAGAAGAGTTGGTAAGACTGTTATGATTTACCAAACCATTCAACAATTAATTTCAGATGGAGTGTCTCCCCAGAAAATTCTATTTGCTTCAATTGAAACACCAATTTATAACAATATACCACTTGACGAACTTTTCTCAATGGCAAAGAAAGCTACAGGGGACACAGATTCAAATGGTTGGTATATATTTTTTGATGAAATTCAATATCTAAAAGATTGGGAAGTTCACTTAAAAACATTAGTTGATGGTTATCATAATACTAAATTTATAGCAAGTGGTTCTGCTGCTGCAGCATTAAAATTAAAAAGTTATGAAAGTGGTGCGGGACGATTTACTGATTTTATGCTTCCTCCATTGACATTTTATGAGTTTATACACCTCAAAAATTTGGGAGTGTTAATTAAAGCAGATACTATCAATTGGAAAGGAAATATTGCTATTTTTTCTTCAACCACAAATATCACTGAACTTAACAAGTACTTTATTAATTATGTGAATTTTGGTGGTTACCCTGAAGTAATATTTAACCAAGAAATACAAAACAATCCAGGTAGATTTATGAGGGCTGATATTGTTGATAAAGTATTACTTCGTGATTTGCCAGGATTATACGGAATTCAGGATGTTCAAGAATTAAATTCGCTTTTCACTACTATAGCTTGGAACAGTGGGCAAGAGTGTAGCATTGATGAGCTAAGTAAAAGTAGTGGTGTAAAGAAAACTACACTAAGACAGTATTTATCCTATTTAGAAGCTGCGTTTTTAGTTCATGTAGTTAAGCGTGTTGACCAAAAGGCAGGACGCTTCCAACGGGAAAATTTCTTTAAAATTTATCTTACAAACCCAAGTTTAAGGAGTGCATTGTTTGCACCATTAACAGCAGAGTCTGAAGGTATGGGAGCAATTGTTGAAACTGCAATATTTAGTCAATGGATGCAACGGACTTCATTCATCCCTTATTACGCAAGATGGAAAAATGGAGAAGTTGATTTAGTTAATATTAGTAGAATAACTAACAGGCCTGATTGGGCAGTAGAAATTAAATGGAGTAATAGATTTTTTGATGCACCAAATGAACTAAAAAGTCTTGCTTCTTTTTGTGAAGAAAATAATCTAAAACAAGCCTTAGTAACATCAATTGATAAATCAGGAATTAAAATATTTAATGATATACAAATTCAATACTTGCCAGCAGCTGTTTATGCATACAATGTTGGCAAAAACACGATAGAAAACCAAAAATAAAATCAATCAAAAATAGTTAGGACAGAACACCAGACCTGATAATAGCAGCTATCCAATATGCTGGTTTTCGTGTTCCAAACAAAGCTTTATAGGTAGTCAAATAGTAGTTTTTAAGCCTTTATTTTTATATTTGATAAGTGGTGTAGAAAATCTATATATTATGCCGAATCCAAATCAAGGTATGTTCAAGGTAAAATTTGACAAACCCTATCTTGGGCGATCACTGATCATCATGGATATTATGGGCAGAATAGTGAAGGAAATTAGCCTTGCGGAAGAAAAAGAAATATTGATAAATGCAAATGGTTTAATGCCAGGACTAT
>CAYZQX010000015.1:0-22994 GCA_964480615.1 uncultured Chitinophagales bacterium
CGCGAAAAGCCCACAGCGAGGCACGAGCGAGGACTTGTAGCAGATAGCCCGGGCCGTAGGCATCGCCATCAGTATATAAAATTTTGAGCTTTTGAGCAAACCTTAATTATTAGTATTGCGTAATAAGAATAAATATAAAAATAAAAGCACACACTTCCTAGTATGATTACACAAGTATCAAAATTGATAGCAGTGCATTACTAGTCGGTGTGTGCAACACAAAAAAATGCTGACCTTTAATAGTGAATTTTCAAATTATATCAATTCTTACTTAAACCACTTTCTCAGTGTATGGGATTAGCTTAAATTATTGTTTTACAATCTTATGATATTCCGTATTGCCATTTGTTACAAGTTCCACTATTATCATTCCTTCATTAAGATTTTTCAATGACAGGAGTGCTTGCTTGTTAGCCTCTATAATGCCTTCCATAATTACCGTTCCTTTAATGTCAGTAAGTCTAAATACGCAATCATTAATTTGATCACCTAGTTGAGGTTTGATAATGAGATAATCACTGCAAGGATTCGGATATACCACAACGTTATTCAATAATAAGTCTCCATCTTTTTTTCCATCATCCTCAGTTCCTATGACCGCTAGATAATAGATGCCATTACTAGTAGTCACATAGATGGATTCACTAAATGTAGTCAGTAGTCCACCATAATAAGCAACTAAGTAATCCGTTGATTGTCCAGGTTCAAGTGTAGTGGATTCAAATAGCATGGTGATGCCATTCAGCGTACTACTACTGGAAAAAATAGTAATCGTTTCGGATCCATTATTAGTAACTACACCAGTGAACACAGGAATCTCATCTTCATTGAGCGTCCCAAAATCAACTAGTTCAGGTGTGAATAGGAGTCCTAATAGATCGGGTTGATATACGATATGGTAAGGAATGGTAATGATTGGTTGATTTTGGCTATTATTAGTGATGGTAATGGTACCATAATTATCACCTATCACCAAGTTATTGGTTTCTATGTTCAGAACCAATTGATCTAAAGAATTGCCATTGATATTCCATACAGTATTAATGTTGTTAATCGGAACTCCTTCATTGATCAATTGTGCTTGAAATTCATTAATACCTTCATTGCTTATTTCTATAGTTCCTAAAATATAGGCTCCTGTATCATTAATCGTGATATTCATACTTGATGGCGTATAGGATATATAGGGTATAAGTTGGATTGCGCTTGCTTGTATGGGAATAAGGAGATTGCCTACTGTAGTTTCGATATACAAGTTTACATCATCGGTGGAAGGGGCATCGCTGTAGTAGCTAAGGATAATGATGAGTGTATCGCGGCGACCTAGTTCAGTATCATTGATTGTATAACTAATGTTTTCATTGTCTAGTGCAATATTAGTTACTTCAAAGTTTTGATTGGAATGATTAAATACGTAGATCGTATCACTTTGCACTGTATTAGTAAGTGTGTTCGTAAAGTCAATGGTATTTGGTATTGCTTCAAGGGGTGTATCTAGCAGGTTTAATACCTTTACTCGATAGGCAAGATGTTGATCATTTTGCGCATTATTGTGAAAATAAATTGGAAATTGCAACAGACCGCCAATTGCATCGGTGGTATTAATATTGAATTGTATGGTCTTGCTAGAGCGTGGTTCTATCGTACCTAGACTGTCTTCTAATATGCTTAGCCAAGGTGGAAAATGTGATGGCAATACATTGTAGTAGAGTAGGCCATATCCTTCGTTTTTCAGTTCTACATCAAATGTTGTGTTTTCGCCTTCATCCATCGTTGTATAGAAATATGGTTCTGCACAGGTAATGATGGGCAAGGTATCCACTAATGTGTTGTAAACAATATTCGTTATTACTGGACTGTTATAATCAAAATAGATGTAAGCTTGATTAGATAGTATCTGCATCTCGGTATTCTTTTTTTTCGGACGCATAGAAAATATTATATAGCCTTGACTTCCTTCAAGATCGCTTGTGCTATCAGGTAAATTGATATTGGGAAAATCGGCTGTCAATAAATTGCCTTCCATTCCCACAAAGCAGGTGTGGGTACTCTCAAGTGGTAGTAAAGTTCGTACATCTAATAAGCTTGTATCTATGACATCCGTTATCCTTACCCTTGCAGCCATATAATTGCCTGTATTCTGAAATCTTATTTTATAAACCAATGGTTCGTGGTAGGATGTATAGTGCGGAGTGTCATAACCAGTGGGTGATACAGCAATGTCGTTAGGGTCATAGGAACAGAATAAGGTATTGTCAAAATAAGTTTGATGGTACAGGACATATTCACCTGATTGATTTTTTAAATATAGGAAGTACTTGATGTTAATTTGCAACCCAGTATATTGTTCATCAATTGGGTCGAAATGTAAATATGTGTTATTGGAATTGAAGAATGGTAAGTTCTCAAAGTAATAGATGAGGCTATCGCCACTCTCTGTCACTAAACTCGAGTTGGATGGTTGGAAATGCATTATGCTATCAACTACAACAACAAGTTTGCCGTCAGGCAGGGTGGATCCGTAGTTTTGAAGGCGAAAATAAAGATTTATTGAATTATTACAAAGTGTAATTCCTTGAAAGAATTGGGTTATCACACTATCTTTTGGTGTGGTAGGATAAAATCCGAAATTTTGATTTAGAGATGTTGCAGGATTAAATGGTTGTGTATTGTCATAAATTAATGGGTTAGGACTGGTAGGTATCCATTCTCCTTGTGGGTATTGCGTACTAAGACTGACAGTAGAAGAAGACAACATTAGTTGGTAGTCTCCATTACTGTTCGTACATAAATGGTAATTGTTTTCACTATTCATAATATGCAATCCGCCGAAACCTTGTTCTAGTGGATCAAATTGGCCATTTTGGTTTTCATCGTAATATACCTTTCCACCTATAATTTTTGGAAAGGTATAGGAATTGGTACGGATATAATATTGGTAAGTATTATTGTGACCATAAGTCAATGCATCTAAGTACTGGTCATTGTTTACATTAAACATATAATTGTCAGCCTCGTTTAAGCTAAAGCTCGCATAATTTGATGTGTTAAAGAACTCAATATTGTAAAACACCCCTTGACTAGTAACTGCATCTATATAGCCATCTAAGTCAAAGTCCATGAATTTAGCTTGAGGTGAAATAGAATAGGGTAATACTTGATCCACAAGTTGTCCCTCTATATTTCGAACTGTTTTTCCTTCAAATAGAAGTACTTGCTCTCCATTGCTAAACCAAGTTACAATTCTACCAGTCGTCCCATATATGGATTGATCCGTCATAATCAAACTATCGCCAACAACACCATTCTCTGAATCGAGGTAGAATAGGTTACTAGTTCGAATTATCATTAATTCCTTTTCTTCATCCTGGTCCGCATTAAAAAAGCCTAATGCTGATATCTGGTAATTATTGAAGTTAGCTAGTATTGGAGTGGGAGGTAGAAAGGAAGAGCTGCTAGTATCATAAGATGATCTATAAATTTCATAAGCTGTTTGAATATATATTACTGGATTGCTTTGGACATCAAGAGAAGAATATATGTTGAGTATAGAACCAGTAATAGGTGATAAATCTGTAAGTATTGGTATTAATTCATTTGAGTTAACACCATCTCCATTGTTTAGAATATAGGCTAATAGGTTTCTTTGAGCTGAGTATAACACGATGTCAATTAATGTGTCGTTATTGAGGTTCAGGCCGTAAAGCTTTTCGTCCACGATTTGATTTGTGAGTGGTTTTTGATACCCCAAATCAAGAATCATTTCACGGGGATGAAAATAAGGAGCTTGTATCTTGCGATGGTGAATATTTAATGTTCCTAAAGGACCATTCCAATAGATTAGGTCCTCAAGCCCATCTTCATTGTAATCAATAAAAATTTTATTGGTATTTAATTCAAGATTGCTGTCATTTAAGACAATGTAATCGTAAAAGGCTATAGGATCATAAAATTCGTGGGTGATGGGGTTATACTGAGCGATGGTTTTATATTTGAAAATTTTGTTACCATAGTAATAGTTTTCATCTAGTAATAATTCTAATTCTGGATCACTATCCAAATTAATAAACACACCACTAGGGAAGGCAGCTAATGGCTCTGATTCCACCCAGTTAAAACCATTGTATTGCATAATAAAGGTATGGGGTGTTCCAGTTGATGTCATGGGCTTTGAGGTGAGATATAGTTCTAATGCATCGTCATCATCTTCATTGTAGAATCTCAATTCGGGATTGTCTTGATAATAGTTTTCACTCAGCACTTCATCTGGCTGAAGTATCCCGTTATCGTTCTTCAAATATCTTATATGATAACCGCTGGAATATGCATTAAGGGAATAGGCATTAAGCGTGCCACCGTTGCCACTTAATGTAGTAAAAGGGTTGTTATTGTTTGTTGCTGGACCATAAGCCCAGAAAACAAGATCAGTGTCCCCATCGTTGTCAAAATCATTTGCCTTAAAATTGCTTTTCGGATAATTATGCAGTTCGTGTATAGGTCCTGATATTGACCAATTTTGATTTATAATATCCCTAGTGATAACGTATATTTCTCTTAATGATTCAGTGCTAAATAAGATGTCGGTATGGTCATCATTATTCATATCCTCAAGCTGTATTTGTATTGAGCCACTTGAGATATAGTTCAATCCGATTAGATCAATTTTTTCAATTTGGGGAATGGTATCATTTGGTATTTTTGTAAAGATATTAATACGCGTAGTATCTGACTCGTTTTGACCGTTTAGTTTCAATTCTGTAACAATAATATGCTCAAATGCTTCATTATCAAACTTATTGGTTGTAATCCCTAGTATATTAGGCGATTCAAAATAAATGTAGGGCTGATTGAATTGACCTGTACCATTGATGTTTTCATAAACCAATAATTTGTTTGTGCCACTTTGCACTAAAATGTCTGAATCCCCATCCCCATCAATGTCAAGTAATGCCTTGATGGTGTTTGCAAGATTAGGATTAAAACTTAGAAGGTTGTGATGTGTTGTCATTTTCCCTGTTCCATCATTTTCTACCCATGCCATCGTTCGATAGCCTTGACCCACATAGTCAATAAATCCATCGCTATTGATATCCGCAAAGAATCCATTAAAATCCAAATACTGCTCACCACCTACAGGTATAGGGCTGGCAAGTTGTGCTAGTATCGTAATCCAACTAAGGCTAAATGATAAAGCTATTAAGAATAATTTATTTTTCATTTTCTAATAATTCGAGGTTATGATAAAGGGATGTTATTCGCTGGCTTTGATTTTGAGCGGCAGACCATAATAGGGGGATAAACTGGTGATAGTTTACAGCTTTAAATCCTAGGTTATTTGTGCTTACCAGTTGAGGCATAAGGCTTTCAACTTCTTGTGCTAAAAATCCAAATTGCAGGTTCTTTGAAAATTTGCGATCAGGGAATTTATTTTTTTTGAACTTATAAGTGTAACCATTTATTAATCCTAAGTCTGCAATTGTTAAGTTGATTTGTTCTATATTTTTTTTGTAATGAATGTCAGAGTTAATTAACTCACCATTGCTACATATATTGCCCGCTACATCTATTTCATAAGCTGGATCGGTCAATGCAATGCCTACATTTTTTATACACAACAACTGAGTTGTATCCATTGGGTTTTTAGGGAAAAATGAAGGGCCAGTAGGGCCGATGATGCCAGCCATGCCGGTTGGGCCGGTCACACCTAAAAGCCCTTGTGCCCCTTGAGCACCAGTATGTCCACTAGACCCATTAATTCCTGTTGGCCCCGTAACGCCAGATGGCCCTATAAGTCCAGTATTACCAGTAGGTCCCGTAATGCCTGATAGACCAGTGGCGGTATTAGCGTCCATTGCCCTTAGTGCGTATGGTGCTGAAACGATAGGGTTAATATTATTGAGATCATATACACTTGTACCATTGTTGAATACCGAAATTTTGAGGTACAATAACTCGGTCTGAAACAAGCTGGTTTCATAGACTCCTAGCACCACAGTGCCAAGACCTATATGTATATCAAAGCTCCCATCGCTATAAGTTAGGATGTTATGCGTCTCGCTATATATGGATGCATTGTTCTCATTGTTTTGTATGAGTTCCGCTTTGATAGTCGCATTGTAATTGCTCAATGGGTTATTGTTTTCATCTAACAATTGACCAGTATATAAGAAATTCAAAGGTATGTTTTGTGCTGAAAGACTCGTTGTTAGCAACAAAAGGAAAATTAGATGTTTCATGTTATTTTCGATTTTCAATTAGTAATTGAATCCTTTTTTCGAGATCGGATAAGTCTTTTTCTTGTTTTTTAAATAGCTCCTAGAGTATGGGTATGAGTTGCGAATAGTTTACTGCTTTTAGGCCATTTGGTTTAATATAGACAAGCTCAGGGAAGACCAGCTCAATCTCTTGAGCGATAAAGCCATATTGCAATTCATCGCTAAAGTTTTGTTCTGGGTATAGTTCATCATTGTAATAGTATTGATAGGCATTAATCGAATGAATAGCGGCTAATTCAGAATCCAGTTTATTGATTTGTTTTTTGTATTTCTTGTCGGAGTTTATGAGTATTCCATTGGCACATATATTTCCAGCTACATCCAGTTCACAAGCGGGATCTTGCAATTGTATGCCAATATTGTGTAAAGTATATATATCATTAGGACTTATGATTCCAGGTTCAAAATTGTATTCACCTGCAGGTCCTGTAGGGCCTGCAGGTCCTGTAGCACCAGTATTACCCCATATACCTTGAGGTCCTTGGATTCCTTGGGCACCTGTAGGACCGGTAAGCCCTTGTAATCCTTGGGCACCAGTAGATCCAGTAGGCCCTTGTAGTCCCTCTGGTCCTTGAGGCCCCACAGGGCCTTGTATGTTTTGAATGTTTTCCGCATAGCCAGCTCTTATAGCATAAGGTACTGATAGCAATTGAGTGATTCCAAATGGCTCATAATCACTGCCACCCGTTATGTCTATATTGCATTTTATCCACACAGATCCACTAGCCCAATTGACGGATTCTATCTCGCCATAACTTGCCAGCCCTTGACCTATTATTATATTGAATCTACCTTGTTCATCAGTGGTGGTATTGTGACTTTCCACATAGGCGGGAGGGGCAGTAATGCTATCGCTTACGAGTGTGACTTGTAATGCAATAGTCGTTAGGCTCAATGGATTGTCATCATTATCTAGTACTTGGCCTTGATAATAAAACATCATTGGAACATTTTGACCTATTAATGTACTACAACTGGTATATGCAAGGATAATAAAGAGGATAATTAAATTTCTCATGATATAATAATTTTTATTTGTTGTGATTGATTATTTGAAAATTTGATTCTTAAGATATATAATCCGCGGAGTCCTTTGGTGGGTAATGAATATGGGTTTTGAATCATTTGAGGAACTTGCAATTCCGTAACTACACGACCAGTAAGATCAATTAGTTCAATGTATTCAGGGCGCGCATCAGTGGATGTGTCAAAGTATAATAATCCATTTGAAGACCAGTGTATATTTGGTGGCAATGGAGTTGCTGCATCAATAGCACTTGAGAGACCATCTGCTGTTTTTAAGGCGATAGTAAACCCCTGAAAGCAGCTATTTTCATTGGCGTACAAGTGGCCTGCTACAGGTTCTCCTATAATGGATCTCAATTGATATTGACTCCCTACATACTTGTTGCTACAGCCTGATATAATACCTGTTACGTTTGCTACTTGTTGAGCATAGGTATTAAGTGTATTTATTATAATAAGTGAAAATAAATAAATACTTTTTTCCCTAATCCTACGCTGTATAGGATTCCATTTTTTGAGATTTAGCATAACATTAAGTTTTTATGATTCTACCTCAAAATTGATCTTAAGCGATCTATTATTCAAATGAAAAGTAACAAGTGGTCAATTTTTCGCATAACTGGTCACTGGGAAAAACATTCGGTAATTTTCACAGTAGCTGATAGGATCATGGATGGTACTCAGGTTGCAAGAAAATTGTTAAAATCAGTGGAAAGTGTCCAATTTGAGAATGTATAAGTTGTAATTGCGCGAGCAGTGCTTGGCCATGGCAAATTATATTTTTACTACGATGAAAAATTCGGGATAGTAGTTTTTAGTTAATACCTATCAATTAATATAGTAGTATTTTTTTTTGGGCGATGCCTCCGGCCCGGGCTATACGGGGCTGCGCTGCGCTCCGGTACAGGGCTGGCTGGCTTTCGGCATTATCTATTTTGCTCTGTTGAAAGCCAGCCAGCCCTGTACTACCCCCTACTATCCCTATCGTTATAACTAGACTCTGGATACATGACACTGGACACTGGACTTTATGTAGTTGCTATAACTAGACTCTGGATACTGGACACTAGACACTAGACTTAGTGCAGTTCCTGCAAATAGCTTCAGTATCGTAAGTCATAAATCGTGAATCGCTCTAACTAGACGCTGGACACTAGATAATGGACACTAGACTTTATGTAGTTGCTATAACTAGACTCAGGATACTGGACACTAGACACTAGACTTAGTGCAGTTCCTGCAAATAGCTTCAGTATCGTAAGTCATAAATCGTGAATCGCTCTAACTAGACGCTGGACACTAGATAATGGACACTAGACTTTATGTAGTTGCTATAACTAGACTTTGGATACTAGACACAGGACTTTATGTAGTTGCTATAACTAGACACTGGACGATAGACTTAATGTAGTTCCTATCACAAAAATCAGTATCGTAAATCATAAATCGTGAATCTTGAATCGCTATAACTAGACACTAGACACTAGACTTTGTGCAGTTCCTGCAAATAGCTTCAGTATCGTAAATCCTAAATCGTGAATCTTGAATCGCTTGAACTAGACACTGGACGATAGACGCTAGACTTTTTGTAGTTACAGCCACAAACATCAAGATCGCAGATACTAAATCAGTAATTATAAAACGATTAATGTTGCTAGAGTATATTCATGTAGTTTGAAGATAATGAGTGAGCGCTAATTATCAATGAATGCATCTAATACACATTAGTGATAAAGCCATTAAGTAATATAATAAAAGCCACAAATATTTAAAACTAAGCAGTTAGTATTAGAACATAATCATATCCTTATTTATTGCTTGCGCTTATAGAGATTTATCTTTTGATTGATGGCATACCTCAATATGTGGCGATTGTAATAGCTTGCATTTGATCTTTCTTGAAAAAAATTTAGGTAACCTATATCTACACTTATGTTCTTGAATACATCCATATTTAATCCAAAGTAAAACTGATTGTGATCGAATGTATTCTGGATGATATTAGCGCCTATATTTATGATTATCTCATCACTCATTTTTAAACTAAGTGTCTTTGTTTTTTTTATTGTAAAAATAGGTATGGCGACCTGAATTCTATACCTCATTCTGAAGTTAGTGAAACCATAGCCATCTTCTAATTCAGTTTTATCGCTGTTGGTATGATGAAAAAATCTTGCTTCCATTCTATAGCGATGATCGAATGATAGGTGTTTTAATTTTTGTTTATAACTCGTTTCAATATGAGGTCTTAGTTCAGGTGTTGTTAGTCGGTTAGTGGATAGGGGATCATGGGGTTTCTGTAGGGAAAGTGCAAGACCTGTTGCTAATTCCCAGCCTGTATTTTTTAATGTCTTGTGTAAGTGACCGCGCAGAACGATTTGGTGTTGTGCACAGGGATTTATATAATGGCGCTCTTGAAACTCTGTAACCCAATATAATTTTTCTTTAATCCCTATTGTTTGAAAATAACAGTGCCATATCAGACTTTGCTTTTCTATTTCCTTTTGTTGAGCAATAAGCGAATTATTGCACAGACATAGCATAGAGATGAATAAAATGCTTAAAAAATATCGCATTGCGGTTACAAATGATTGTGCAAAAATAGTTAATTAGTTTCCAATGTAATTATTGGTATGAGAACTAGCAATAAACCCATTGAGTTTAATACCTTATTATGCTTAAGTTTGAATATTGTATCACTTACCAATTTAAGGGGTTTCGCCTTGTTTAATGATGTCACTACTAGTGTTGTTTTGATAATTTTATTCTTTAAGATTGATTGTCATTTTTTTGGGTAAAAATGTCAAATATTTATTGATGATAATATTATATTAGACACTAGTTAATGGACGCTGTATACTAGATAATAGACACTAGACTTAGAGCGGCTGATTTAACTAGACTCTGGACACTAGACTCTAAATTCTAGTCCTAGTCCAGTTGCTGTAATTCTATTGAATTAATAATAAAAAAAAAGAGACCAATTTTCATTGATCTCTTTTTTATTTTATTGTTGCTTAGTGTACGCGTCCATTTTTTATTTCTTCTACTACATTAGGATCTAGCAGCGTAGTGGTATCTCCTAGATTGCTGGTTTCCCCTTCGGCAATCTTTCTGAGTATTCGCCGCATAATCTTACCACTTCTTGTCTTGGGCAGTCCTGACACAAATTGTATTTTATCAGGTTTAGCTATAGCACCTATCACTTTTGTTACAGTTACGAGTATATCTTGTCTCATAAGATTGGCATCATACAAGTCACCATTAAATATTACAAATGCATATACGCCTTGTCCTTTAATATCGTGTGGATAGCCTACCACTGCACTCTCTACTACACCTGTGTGCATATTAATAGCATTTTCGATTTCAGCAGTACCTATCCTATGACCACTTACATTTAATACATCATCTACACGTCCAGTTATTCGATAGAATCCATTCTCATCTCTATAACAGCCATCACCAGTAAAATACAAATTTTTATAGGTAGAAAAATAATTGAGGCGACATCTTTCATGGTCTCCATAGGTAGTACGCAATATGGAAGGCCAAGGAAATTTTATACATAAGTTGCCGCTAACCTCGTTGCCTGTTATTTCATTGCCATTTTCATCTACTAGTATGGGTTGTATGCCAGGCATTGGCAAGGTAGCATAGGTTGGTTTAGCGGGGGTTACTCCTGCAAGATTCGAAATTAGTGTGGCTCCCGTTTCTGTCTGCCACCATGTATCAATGATAGGACATCTTTTTTTGCCTATGTTTTCATTGTACCAGTTCCAAGCTTCTTCATTGATAGGCTCTCCTACTGTTCCAATTATTTTCAAAGAGCTGAGGTCTTTGTTTTTAAGCGGATCCGTTCCAAAACCCATCAGTGATCGTATAGCAGTAGGGGCAGTATATATCGTGGTGATCTTATACTTATCAACTACATCCCAAAAGCGACCCGCATCAGGCCAGGTGGGAATACCCTCAAACATTACTGAGGTAGCCCCCGCACATAATGGCGCATATACGATGTAAGTATGTCCTGTAATCCAACCTATATCCGCAGTGCAAAAGTGAATATCACTAGGCTCATATTGAAACACATTGTGAAATGTATAAGTGGTATATACCATATATCCACCACAGGCGTGTACTACGCCTTTGGGTTTGCCAGTGCTACCACTTGTGTAGAGTATGAATAATGGATCTTCTGCATCCATTTCTTCAGCCTCACAGTGCTTGATGGCATTGTCTTCAACTCTTCTTATCTCATCTTCCCACCACACATCACGTCCTGCTATCATTGATATAGGCGTTCTAGTGCGTGTAAGAACAATAACCCGTTTTACAAAATCACAAGTTACTAGCGCATCATCAATAACACCTTTAAGTGGAATCTCTTTATTGCCTCTATAAGCGCCATCACAAGTTATGATAAATTCAGCGCCTGCATCTTTGAGTCTATCACTGATACTCTGCGCGCTAAACCCTCCGAATATTACTGAGTGTATCGCACCTATTCTTGCACAGGCGAGCACTGCAATCGCTAGCTCGGGTACCATACCCATATATATACACACTCTATCACCTTTTTCTACGCCATTGTTCTTAAGCACGGTTGCGAACTGACATACTTTATGATGCAAGGCGCGATAGGAGAGTACGCGATGGGGTTCAGCAGGATCATTGGGCTCCCATATTATAGCAGGTTTATCACCTTGTGATTCTAAGTGACGGTCCAGGCAATTTTCTGTTATGTTAAGCTTAGCACCTTCGAACCATTTGATGTGTGGATCTGTGAAATTCCAATCCAGTACCCGATCCCATTTCTTGCGCCAATAAAAATGATCGGCTACATCAGCCCAAAATGCCTCGGGATTTTCGACACTGTGTTTATATACTTCTTGATATTCTTGATAAGATTTTATACGCATATTGCAGGTATTGATGATGAATAATTTTCAGTCCAAAGTTACAAGTATAATTTTTCTCACAAAAAAAATATTGTGCTAATTTGGTATATTTATGCTAAATAAGTATAGTTGCTGGTTTATATTTGAGGCATGAATCCTATTTGTTGTCCTAAGTGTAACTCGGAATTGCTCATTAAGAGTGGTGTTGTAAAAAATAGGCAGCGCTATAAGTGCAAGCAATGCGCCTATTTTTTTACAGTGATGAAAGATGGCAAGAGCATCGATCCCTATTACATTATAAAGGCCTTACAGCTCTACATCGAAGGGGTTACTTATCGAGAAATAGAGCGCATCCTAGGCGTAAGTCATGTCTCGGTAATGAACTGGGTGAAAAAATTCAATATCAAGGCTCCAGAAAATAGCGAATACCGGCCTACCTACTCTATATTCAAACATGAGGAGCTTTTAGTATATCTCAAGGATCGTTCTGTATTGCAAAATTCAGGCTTAATAATTACTGAATTGGGAGATAAATATATGATAATCAAATGGGAGCGATTTAAAAAATAAGGTGGACTATAGTAATTACCAGTGATATAGTCAGAATTTGGTGGGGGGAAATAATCCTTAGAAATTTGAAGCATCTTTTTTTCAAAACCCAAGCAAAACAACATCCGATTTCACATGAGAAAAATTTTCCTCTTCATTGCAGTTGGTTTTATTACGCTAAGCGTTTATGGTCAGGCTGATGCCACTGCACCACCACCTGTTGATCATAGTTATAAACCTATGACGCTTAAGCTCGATGAAACTGGTAAAAAGTTTATCCGCTTTATAACCTGGCATCAGATATGGACTACTTTCAATCAAAACAATCCAGGCACATTAGATGTTAATGGTGAAGTAGTGGACAATACATTTGACATAGGAATTCGCAGATCACGTGTCTTAATACAAGCACAAATTTCGCCTCGTTTTAGCATCGTCTCACACTTTGGGATTAATAATCAAACATTTATTAATGGAGGTGCGGCAGGAGCTTTAGGCACTGGTGGTTCAGCTACAGGTCAAGGCGGTAAGCGGCCACAGTTATACATCCATGATGCCTATACTGACTTTGCGATTGTGCCTGAAAAATTTCACATAGGCGCAGGTTTGCATTATTGGAATGGTGTGTCACGCATGACTAGCAATAGCACATTGAATTTTATGACCCTGGATGCGCCTATCGTAAATTGGTTTAATATTGAAGCCACTGATCAGTTTGCTCGTCAATTGGGAATATATGCGAAGGGCCAGTTGGGTAAGTTTGATTACCGCGTTGCATTAAACAAGCCATTTGCATTTGGTGCAGCTAAGTCAGCAACTACAAGTCCTAATGCTGCACATATAATCACTGAAACATTTGCAACAGCAGGTTATGTCAATTATATGTTGTGGGATAAGGAAAGCAATGTATTGCCTTATTTTGTAGGATCCCATTTAGGTGCTAAGAAGGTATTGAACATCGGTGGTGGCTGGTATTATCATCCTGATGTAACAGCAAGTCGTGCATCTGCTAATGATTCTATAAAGACACATGATCAATTAAGCTTAGGTGCTGATGTTTTTTTGGATATGCCGCTCAATAAAGATAAGGGCACAGCATTAAATGTATATGCGGTGGGTTATTTTCATGATTTTGGACCTAACTATTTGCGCAATATAGGTGTTATGAATATCCATTCGAGTACTGAATCTCTAGCTGCTAATGCGGAGACCAGTTGGGCAGGTGGAGGGAATGCACAACCCACAATAGGAACAGGTACTACCATATATTCACAAGTGGGTTATTTACTTCCTAAGCTTAAAAATGGCACTGCATTAATGCCTTATGTAACCTGCACCTACAAAGACTTTGAGCGCATAGGAGAAGCCTCGGTACAGTTTGATCTAGGATTGAATTATCTTGTGAATAAGCACAATGCAAAGATCACTTTGCAGTATGGCACAAGACCAGTATATAAGACGGGTGCTGATGGTGCTATAGAGCGCAATGGTAGCAAGGGTCAGTTGACATTACAAACACATATTTTCTTATAACAGCCATTAGGGTGCATCCCTTGTTATGTATTGTGCTATACAACCTGCACAATACATAACAAGGGTCGGGCTATCCATTTGTACTCCGCACTCCTAACGTCGCTTGCGGGGTACCATTCCTATCCCTTGCACATAACAACTTATGATAATCAATGTCTTTAGTATATATTACATAAGCAGTAAATACATTAGTATAAATATTCAAGTATAATCTATGAGAAATAAGAGGTATGATTTCATAGGTTGTAATTATTATAATTAGTAGTAAGTTTTTAATGTGTATCACTTTTGCGGCAAGGATAGTAGCGTTAGCTCGCAATATAAGTGAATCAATAATTCATAACTGCTGATTGCATTGCGAGCTAGTAGCGGATAGCCTGATTGCGGATGGCGGTGTGTCTGTAGTATAATCGTATCATCCATAATAAGCCATACGCAAGCCGCCCAAAAAAAAACAAAAGGTCATAATAAGTTGTAGAATGAAATTGATCAGTTGTATTATGCCTTAATGTTTAGTTAAATTTTTTTATCAAGTAATTATTTTTTCAAATTTTCAATAACCAAATTCCAAAACAATATGTCATCAAATAATTCAGATAGCAGTATTCGCAAGGTGATAGCCGCCTCTTCGGTAGGCACGATGATAGAGTGGTATGATTTTTATATTTTTGGCAGCTTAGCTGTAATTATATCCACTAAATTTTTTCCGCAGGACAATCCCACGGCTGCATTTTTATCCACATTAGCAACCTTTGCTGCGGGCTTTGTGGTACGTCCATTCGGTGCATTATTTTTTGGTCGCTTGGGTGATATTTTGGGACGCAAATACACCTTTATGATGACCCTCTTATTGATGGGTGGAGCGACATTTTTAATAGGCTGTATTCCTGATTATAGCAAGATCGGATTTTTGGCGCCTGTATTGGTATTGATCCTTCGATTACTACAAGGATTAGCACTAGGTGGTGAATATGGTGGTGCAGCCACTTATGTGGCAGAACATAGTGATGATAATCGAAGAGGATACTGGACATCCTGGATACAGACCACAGCAACGCTTGGACTCTTTGTATCACTAATCGTGATAATGGTTACTAAAAAAGTGATGGGCCCTGATGCTTTTAATGATTGGGGATGGCGTATCCCATTTTGGGTATCTATATTAATGGTTGGTATATCCTATCTTATACGTCGTAAGATGAGTGAATCACCATTATTTGCGAAAGCTAAAGCAGAGGGCAAAACATCATCTAATCCACTCAAAGAAAGCTTTGGAAATAAGTATAATTTCAAGTATGTATTATTGGCATTATTAGGTGCCACCATGGGTCAAGGTGTAATATGGTACACAGGTCACTATTATGCAATGAATTTTCTAAAAACGGATTGTAAGGTTGATGGATTGATGGTAGAGCAAATGATGACTTTCGCCTTCTTATTAGGCACACCATTTTTTGTGGTGTTTGGATGGCTATCTGATAAGATAGGACGTAAGCAGGTAATGCTCACTGGTATGCTCATCGCTATACTATCTTATTTCCCTATATACAAGACGATGTACAATACTGCTACTAATATCAATAGAACGGAGATAGTGGAAAAATCATCGGTTAGCGAAACCAAAGAAGCTGATAAGAAAAATTCTGCCGATACTATTGTGATTCAAAAAACACATAAGGAGTTTACTGATGGTACTGTATTCGATGAGACTAAGAAGACCACCATCCTCGCCGATAAAACTAAGACAGCTCCTAAGCCTAAGATAGAGTCTTCGAATAAGTTAGAGAATGGTGCTTTTTGGAAATTGGTATTGCTTATATTTATTCAGGTGATATTTGTAACGATGGTGTATGGCCCTATAGCTGCTTTCCTAGTGGAGATGTTCCCTACTAAGATTAGATATACTTCTATGTCACTGCCTTATCACATTGGTAATGGTGTATTTGGAGGATTAATGCCAGCAGTAGCAGTCTATCTTACTACCACAGCTAAAGGTACTGGTGCCACTCCAGCGAATCCTGAATGGTATCTGCAAGGGATATGGTATCCGATTATAATTGCGAGTGTATGTTTTATCATAGGATTATTGTATATCGATGGCAAGGATACAAGGATTGATGATTAATTTTTTAGAGGTAGTAATTGTAATAATAACAATATTAGATTAGCTTTGAGTTGTATGATAAGAGCAGTAGATTGGTGGCAGGAGTTGATGTGTAAGTTGCTAATGGATTAGTAAGCTTATTGTGGTGTTATTGATAGCCTATCAATAACTGTTGTACATATAAGTCATTGTTATTGAAATTGATTGGTTGGATGTAATTTAATTTTTTAATGTCAGTAAGTAATAAAATAATAGTATTATGAATAGTATAAAAAAATTCGCAGGTATAATATGGCTAATCTTAGGATTAGCGGCAGGTTATTTTAGTATAACCTCAGTGGGATTGCCAAAGTTTAGATCAGGATTGGCAGGCAATCAGAGCGACATGGTATTTGGAATTATTATGCTCATTATCTTGACGCCGATTATTTGCGGCGCATTGCTCACCTTCGGTTATTATGCACTCACAGGTGAGTATGATGATGCTAAAAAATAGATAAGTGTGTATGTAAATATTATGGCTAATTATGGCAGGTAATAATGGGAATTGATTCATCATTATAATTTATAAGATTAAGAGTTCTAATTATTGAAATGATTAAGAAAAGTTTATAAAAGAACTGGTGATGAGTTGCTCCTAGCCATTAGTATTGTGAAAATGTTTTGGTTTGTTAGATAAGCCTATAGGTCTCAAATCTAGATTTGAGAACTGTAGGCTTTTTCTTTTTTATTGATTTATGCATGATCTATCGCGAATATTTAAAGTAATAAGTATTCAATAATATGAATCACTAAAATGTTGTTCAATAGTTGATTAATAACTTAGGAATATTAGAATTGTTTTTGTATTTTTTCCTGTATTTGTTTTTTTGCCTGACTATTTTAACGAACTACCTAATAGAAAATTAGTATATTGTAAATCTAAATTGTTAATCGAGAGTAATGGTTAATTTACAATTAATATGGTATAGTATAAAGATAGTTTTAGATGAATATGCCATATTGGAAAAGCATCAGCAATTTTTTAAGCATAGTCACATTTTCTTGGTGATTATTTAGTGTACGAAAAATATCATTAGTCTTCTAAGAGGTAGAAATTGGCTTTCGTTTAGCCGATCCATATTCCTGAATATTTGAAGTCTAGATAGGGCTTGCTCAACAACTCGGAAATCTTTTATAATATAAGATCATAGAATCTGTAAGTGCAAAGGAAATGCACAATAATTTCTATTTTTTAGTAAAATGGCTTGCTTCGTATATCTGAAATGTCGCTCCTATATATCCTTCCCTCAAGTTGTATTGCGATAAGGATCGAAGTATATCAAGCGCAAGTGCAGATACTTGCTACCTATGGTAAAAATAAATTCGCAAGAATTACCCCACAAAGAGGCACAAATCGAGCGATAGCGAAGATTCCTGCTTGCCATTGGAAATAAACTATTCAGCAAGTAACGAGGAGTAATAACGAAAAATCAAGCGCAAGCGCAGATTCTTGTTGCCAATTGAATATATTATTATTCCACAAGCAATCAAGCCATAGCGCAGATTCTTGCTACCTATGGCTAAAATAAAGTTGCAAGTAACCTGGGCCACAGGCATCGCCAAAATCGCATACTTATGAGTTATTTAGCAAGCCCTAGATAGCTATTCATGTAAAGTATTCAATCATTTTTTTGAATAGAAAGATGAAAATTTAAATTTTGATACAATTTTTAGAATATAAATAAATGCACTAAAAGATTAGAAATAAATTAGAATCATTTTCAATATTGGTTGATATATATCAATTAATTTATTTTTTGTATCATAAATATTTTAAATGTTGCAATTATAGGCATATTGTGAAAGAATTATTTTGATTACTTGTTGGCTAGTTCGTGGAAGTTAGCTTATGGCGGTGTAAAAAAACAATAGGGAAAAGTTTTTTAACATAGGTTTAATTCACAGGTCATTGGGTGTACAATCAAAGAATTCAGTATTCAATTATTTGTAATTATTTTATTTAAATAACCCATATTATGAAAATTAGAGGTTTTATTATTTTGATTTTGCTTCCCTGTTTTTTGATTTTTCAAAACTTGAAAGCACAACATGCTGTGGCTAAGGAAAAGAAGGTTGCGAGAACGGAGATTAAGGAAAAGAAACCATTTACTAGGACTGGTAATGGTGCCACTGATCCTAATGAGTCTTTTTCGGATGAGGTAGGTCCTAAGTTTGACACATCTTATAAGAATGAAAAGCTTGGTGTTGAGGAGAGAGCGCAGAAGGTAACGGCGGCATTAAATGAGTATCTAATGCTAACAGAAACACAGAAGGCTGCTATTACTGCAATTAATGAAGATATAGCTACTCAGTTAGACGAATATCGCAGAACTGTTACAGATATTAATTGGTTAAATTATCATCGCAAGGAGTTAGAGAGATATCGTGATAAACTAATGTTAAAGGAGCTTGATCAAAAACAAATTGATTGGTTTAATAGCTACAAATTTAAGTCCACTGTGTTTAATGACATTCCATTTTATGATCTATAATTTTTAACTTAAAAAGTACAAGAGATGAAAAACAAAGCTATATTTATTAATACAATTTTATTGATTATTATTGGTTTAACAGGGATTAATACAATGAGTTACGCGCAACCAATTAATGATAATCCGAGTGGAGCTATAACAGTTGTAACGGGCACCAATGGTTCGCTTTCATTGCCGACTAATGCCACTGTAACCTCTTCACCAGGAGCACCAACAGATTGTAGCAATTCTGGAACAACAAATGGTGGCTGGGGTGCAGGAAAAAAGGATGTATGGTATGTTTTTGTGCCAACTGCTGGTACAACATATTCAATTAATACAGTTAGTAGTTCTGATTTACAAATGGCAATTTACACTTCATCAGCAGGAGCCCCTACCACTTTGATAGGATGTAATGGTGATGGGTTTGATGGGGGAGACCCATCAATATCGCTTGCCTGTCTTTCAGCAACCCCTATTTATATTCGAATTTGGAATTTTACTGATCCAGCTAGTAATATTGCCTTTTCCCTTAGTATTTCTGCGAGTTCTGGAACGATAGGGGATAGTCCTGATAATGCCCTTAATATGTCAGAATGTGGTTTTTTACAGACTAATAGCACATCTACATCATACACAGAAACAAGAGGAACTCCTACAAATCCTACATGTGGTAATTTTATTTTTGGCGTTGCTTCAGGAGCATCTTGTAGAGATATTTGGTATAAGATAGATAATACCACAGCTGGCGTAACACAGACTTATGCTTTGACTAGCACTAATGGTGTTAACAATATAAGTGCACAAGTATATTCACAAGGAGTTAATTGTACAAGCCTTACAGCGGGATCCTGTATTACCACAGGGAGCACGGCAAATCTTAGTTTTACACCTACAACTAATGGTGAAATATTCTATATACGTGTTTGGGACTTTGGATGTAATGAGAACACAAGTTTTACATTGGATAGGGTATTGTCAAGTGTATATTTAAATGCTGCCACGACAAGCGTAGCATTAGATTGTGACAGCCCTATTAGTTTTTATGATGATGGTGGACCTGGCAATACACTTTCAAGCTATTATAGCAATGTCCAGAATAATACTATAACCTTTACCGCACCAGCGGGTAAGGTGGTAAAGATTACTTTTTTGAATGTATTTGATTCGAGAGCAAGCACAAGTTCTTGTGTCGGTGGTGAAATTGTCTATCATCCATTAGGGGATGGTGTACAGAATGTTCAAATTGATGGAGGTGGGGCTGGTAGTGGTACGGAACTTGCTGACTACTTAACGATATACAATGGTTCTAATACGAGTGCACCAATACTATCAGTATATACAGGTGATACGAGAAGCTATCCCAATCCTGGAACAGTCGTCTCTGATGCTACAACCTTAACCTTAAATTTTATTGCTCGAGGCAATCAAAACGCGCATGGATGGGAAGCAGTAGTAGAATGTGCAGATCCTCCTATTAACCTAGGCACAATTTCTGTTGATTGTACTACAGGTACTACTTTTAGTTTAGAAACATTGACAGGTAGTAACACATTACAACCAAGTACTAGTTACCAGGTGACTTACTGTCCTACATCAGGATGTGCTTTTTTTTCTCCTGCTGATTTTCCTTTAAGTTATAATACAACTTTTAATCTTAACAATAATTCTGATTATTTGTATGTGTACAATGGACCCAGTACTAATTTTAGTCCTATGCAGATTATTACAGGTAGTCACACGAATCCAACCACTTGCCCGTCAGTAACTCCTAGCACCACAACTGACACAAATGAAACACAGCCACTTACTGCATATAATTCGGATGCTTGTGGAAACACTTGTATGACATTTAAGCTTGTAACAGGTAACCCTTGCACTGACCCTAACTGGAATGCATTAAGTGGCTGGACTGGGAGCATGTCTTGTGTAGAATGTGATTTGGGTGATGGCGGCGGAACTAATTGTGGAACAGCTACTGAAATTGACGGAAATGGTTTTTGGGCAGGTACAAATAATGATGATTATGGCAATCACTACGATCCAGCTAATGGCACCCTTTCATATACAACAGAAAATACAAATCCTGGAGGTACTGATATGAGTATGGATCAGCAAAATGTTGACTTTACGGATGATTGTACACCTAGTCAGATCACAAGGCTGGAAAATACAATATGGTATCATCTTCGAACACCTAATATTTGTTTTAGTGATCCAACAATTCAAGTAAATTATGTGACTTGTCAAAACTATGTTTCTGGTGTCAGTTCAGATAATGGGATTCAATTCGCAATATGGAAAATGCCTGAACCTGATCCTGGATGTCCCGCAACTGGAAACTTGTGGGATCATGACATATTAGTAGGTGGTACTGGACTCAATGGATCACAACTACTATCCTGTGCAGATAAAATAAAGTCAGGCGATGTGATAAATATGCCTGAATTAGAATGTAATAGAGATTATTACATCATGATCGATGGGTTTACCGGTCAGCATTGTGTTTTTGATTTGTATTTTGATCATATATGGAATACTGAAATAGCGGATGCAACAATCAATGGAGGTTCTTCCATATCTCTATGCTCTGGTTCTACTGCAGCGATTAATATAAGTGCAACAGCTAATAATTCAGTAGATTTTGTTTACAGCACTATTGATTATGGAGACAATATTCCTGCTAATGCCTCATCTGTTTACGCATTGTTTAATACACCTAATGACTTAGTTTACTATCCACGTTGCGCGGACCCTGCTGAATTGAGCTTATCTGATTTTGGAGTTGACGCAGTGAATAATAGTTGCGATGTGAAGAGGATATACTTATATGTAATAGCTTCCGATTTTGATTTGCAACCTATATGTGATGTAAATTGTTTGCAATATAAAAAGCTAGAAATAGTAATATATCCTGAGCCAACCATAACACCAAACGGAAGTTGTGATTTAGGTGTATCAATCGCTTGTAATGGTAACGGATCAACAAGTAATCTTACTGTTCAATATGATAATGCTGGTACTTGGACAACGATCGCCTCACCCTACTCACCACCATCACCATATAATACTCCCACTGAAGGACAAGTGCTTAATTGGAGAGCCTTCCATAATACACTGACCAATGGCATGTTGAATGGAACTAGTTGTCTTAAGACCACTACAGCTACTGCAACAGCCTGTCCAGTTGGTGAGCCTTCCATAAGTATAACCAAGGATGATAGCACACCATTAGACCCTGATACTGATGGGGCGGATATACAAGTAGTAAATGAAGGAGGTATGGCAACTTTCTCCATTACAGTAGTAAATAATGGCTCAGAGCCGCTATGTAATATTGTTATCTCTGATCCTAATAGTAGTAATTGTGTGATGACAGTTGCACAATCTGTAGCAGCAGTATCAGCTGTCGGTAATTTGGATGCATTATTAGATCCTAATGAAAGTTTTACTTATAGCTGTACCTTGTCTTCAGTTAGTGCTAGTTTTATAAATACAGCAAGTGTTACAGCTCAGGGTTGTACTACATCACAAAATGTTCAAGATTCAGATCCTACTTTCGTGAGTGTGGTGCCATTAGTTGCTTCAGTTATTATTGATAAAGACGATAGTACTCCTGGAACTTCTGATATTGATGGAAATGATAGCCAATCTCTTTATTCAGGTGGTCTAAGCACATTTACAATTACGGTTTATAATAATGGTACTGATAATTTATGTAATTTGTCAATTACCGATCCAATGAGTACATCTTGTGTTAAGACAAATGCTGAAATTTCTGCATTAGTAAGTTCATCAGTAGGAGGTGATGGTGACGCTATTTTTGAACCAGGAGAGTCATTTACCTATACTTGCACTAAATCAGGTGTGCTTGCATCCTTTGTAAACACAGCAACAATAAACGCCGTAGGATGTATTTCTAATGATCCCGCAACTGATGATGATCCCACAGCAGTATATGTTTATCCTCCACCAAGCATAAATATCGATAAGGATGATAGCACACCAGGTATAGCAGATGGAGATGGAGATGACACACAGACAGTTCCAAGTGGAGGTACAGCAACATTTTCAATCACTGTTAGCAATGATG
>CAYZQX010000016.1:0-22961 GCA_964480615.1 uncultured Chitinophagales bacterium
ATTCTGGCTCGCCAAAAGCAATCAATAAGCCAGAAATAGCCCAGGCCGCAGGCATCGCCATAATCGCATACTTATGAGTTATTTAGCAAGTCCTAATTACCTTCACACATGATTACTGTTCTAATAAACGAAACTCATTTAAACATTAATCATATAAAATTTTGCCATCTGGATTTGATTGTATTTTATTTGTTATATATTTAACCTAAAATCAATAGGATAATGACAAATAGGCGTGTATTTCTATCCAGTTTGCTCGATGCTGGTAGAACCCAAAATTATTCAAGACAGTTGCTGTCGGGTCTTAATCCTTACTATGGTCCTTGGTCGCGGACAGAAGCCATTCACTTGCTTCGACGCACGATGTGTGGCTTTAAATCCGAAGACATTGATACCATTCTAGTCATGGGTATGGAAGAGAGCCTTGACTTGTTATTAACTATTGATCCATTGCCTAGTCCACCCCTAAATAATTACAACAACCTCAATTTCACTGATCCCGATGTGCCTGCTGGTGAAACCTGGGTCAATGCTCCATTTACCCCTGAATCAAATCCCAAGCGCCGAGCCTCCCTCAATGCTTGGTGGATGAGTCAATTTCTCAGCGACGAGCTCAATATACGAGAAAAAATGACCCTTTTTTGGCATAACTTCCTAGTCACTGAAGCGGATAGCGTCGATTTTTCGGGATGGATCTATAAGCACAACGACCTATTGAGAAACAATGTACTGAGCAACTATAGGCAGTTGATAAAACTGGTTACTATAGATCCAGCTATGCTGCGCTACCTCAATGGAGTAAAAAACAATGTGGATGCGCCCGATGAAAATTATGCCAGGGAACTGCTCGAACTATTTACCTGTGGCAAGGGTCCTGACTCCCTATACACCGAAGATGATGTGAAGGCCGCCGCTAAAGTGCTCACAGGCTATAGAGTGAATATTACCACCAATACCTATTTTTTTCAACCCAATAAACATGACACCTCTGATAAGCAATTTTCTGCATTTTTCAACAACACCTTAATACCTGGCCTTTCAGGTGCTGATGGCGAGTTGGAACTAGATGCCATGCTGGATATGATATTTGCTGTCGATGAAGTGAGCAAACATTTCTGTCGCAAGCTGTATCGCTACTTCGTATATTACAAAATTGACGATCAAGTTGAAACGGATATTATATTGCCCTTAGCACAAATAATGCGTGATAATAATTACGAGGTAATGCCAGTAATCCGTGCATTGCTCAGCAGTGAACATTTTTATGACCAAGCACTCAGGTCATGTTTTATCAAGACACCAATCGACTTTGTAACCGGATTAGTTAAAACATTTAGGATCGAAATGCCCACTAATGCCATACTCTCTTTACAATACCAAGCTTGGGAAAAATTATTTACGATGGCCCGAGATAATGGACAAGAATTAAATGATCCGCCATCAGTAGCCGGCTGGCCTGCCTATTACCAAGAACCTATGTTTCACGAAATATGGATCAATAGCGATACCATCAGCAAGCGCTTCTCCTTTATAAAACTGCTTATTGAAACAGGCATTCCCTTGCTCGGTAACAATACAATACAGCTCAATCCCTTACCCATCGTTGAGCACTTAGATAATCCATTTTTACCCGATGCATTGATCGACGAGCTGGTTGAATTATTATTTGCAATACCCGTATCAGCCAGTGCCAAGCAATATATGAAATCATCTTACTTGCTCAGTGGACAGAGCACCGATAACTATTGGACTGAGGCTTGGGCGGACTATGTGGACAATCCCGACAATGCAGTATATGCCGATGCTGTTAGTAGCCGACTGCGCGGCCTGTTTAACTATATGTTGTTACAAGCCGAATATCAATTATCCTAAAACCATTTATACATAAAAAGATTAACGATGAAGAGAAGAAAATTTTTGACGGCAGCAGGGGCGAGTATCGCATTGCCATCGCTTATAAATGGTTTTAATTTCAAAGCATTTGGACAGAGTAAGTGGATGAGTATGCTCACTGCCTCACAGGTAAATACCGACAAGGTATTAGTCATTATAAATCTCAATGGGGGCAATGATGGCCTCAATACAGTATTGCCTATTGATCAATACGATACCTTAGCTGCCGCTCGGCCTAATATGATCCTGCCTGAGAGCAGCATCCTATCTCTCAATGGCAGCAGTGCTACTGGGCTGCATCCCGCTATGACAGCCTTGCAATCAATGTACAATGAGAACAAGCTGGGTATTATACAATCAGTGGGCTATCCCGATCTCAACTTCTCTCATTTCAGAGCCACAGATATATGGGCATCAGGAAGCGATAGCAACCAAGTGGTGAGTACAGGCATCATAGGTCGTTTCCTTGACCATGCCTACCCTGGATATCCTATCGACTATCCCAATGAAACAATGCCCGACCCACTGGCTGTACAAATTGGTACAGGACTGCCATTGCTCTTTCAAGGGGCGAATACGAATAATGCAATGACCATAAGCGGAGAAGAAATTTTTCAGGAATGGCAAACCCCCACAGGCACCGAAACACCTGATTCATACGCAGGCATAGAGCTGGCCTACATCAGGACAGTCATCGCACAAACAGAAGTATATGCCGATCAAATACTAGCAGCCTATAACTCCATAACCACCCAATACAGTGATTATCCCGCAGCGGGCTCAAATCGCCTCGCTGACCAATTAAAAATTGTGGCTAGACTCGTAGCAGGTGGACTAAAAACAAGGGTTTATCTTGTCAGTTTGGGCGGCTTCGACAACCATGCCGATCAGGTGGACGCCGCCGATACCACCACTGGCACCCACGCCAATTTACTCAGCCAGCTCTCTGAGGCCATACACGCCTTTCAATCCGATTTGGAGTTTTTAAATATCAATGAGCGTGTCATGGGTATGACTTTCTCCGAGTTTGGAAGACGCATTAAGTCTAATGGGTCATTGGGGACCGATCACGGAGCAGCAGCCCCTCTATTTTTATTTGGCACACAAGTAAGCCCAGGCATTATGGGTGATAACCCCATCATCCCTACATCCGTTTCGGAAAATGATAACTTGCCCATGCAATACGATTTCCGCACCGTATATGCCTCCATTCTCAAGGACTGGTTCTGTGTAGATGAATCGGGATTGATGGATATTATGCTACAAGAGTTTCCAGCTTACAATGTATGCAATGGCGACTGTACGACCATCGGAATCAATTCAGCCATGGCACCATCAGCCCTCTCCATAAAACCATATAGCAACCCATTTACGAATAGCTTGAGCTTAGCATATTCCGCCCCTAATGGCAAAGTACTGATACAGCTTTTTGATTGCAATGGCAAGATCGTGGATACATTAGTCAATCAAGTGATTTCAGGTGGTAGTTATACCATCAGCATGGATACACAACACTATCCAGCAGGCAATTATTACGCGCAGTTGAGATGGGGATCCCAGCAGAAATCAGTACTTGTAATGAAAGTAAAATAAAGACCCCCCTATCCTGCTCACTCAGCATGCTGTAATGGTACGCATACACTATGGATATTAAGCCAGTATTACCTGTGGTATTGTGCACCTTTCAGTTGGCAATCTCATGGGTACTGGGCCATTGAGCGTATTGAACTATATTATGCTGCCTATACTAATGCAGCTATCCATTCTTAGCTCTTGGGTATCTTAGGGATATATGATTTTTGAAACTCAGCAAATTGCTGATTCTTATAATGATTGCCTTCGATGTAAGCCAGTATTGTTTCAAACTGTTGTGGGTCTTGATAACCTGGAAAAGCTTGAATCACATTGAGCTGCTCATCTAAGAAAACAATCGTGGGATAGCTCAATTTACCTTTCGCTAATTCATAAGCAAGGGTATTAAACCCACGGCGACCCTGCCCTTGAAAACCGTATTGCTTTCCTTTGAAATTTACAATCTCTTGCATCTCCGCATCGAACTTAACAGGGATAAATTTATTGTTCAATTTTTTTGAAATATCTTCTTGTTCAAATGTGTTTTTATCCATGCGCTTACACCATCCACACCAGTCGGTATAGAGGTCTATCATAACTTTCTTCTTCTCCTTAGCACCCACTTCACTCAGTTGGGTAATAGGTGTCCATTTTACTTTTGCATTGGGATCTATTGCTGTTTGTTTTTTAGCTGGAAGGGTTGTGTTTGCTGATATGCTGGGTGTCATCCCATTATGTACAGCCGCTGATTTAGTAGTAATAGTAGGCTGCATAGGATTTTGTTTCATGCTTATAGTAGGCTTAGCAGCCGCAGCGGTTGTAGTTGCAGCAGTAGCGGGTTGTGGAGCAGCATTATCGCGCTGACAAGCAGCCATTATACATAAAAAAAACCCGACAATTGGATAGGCGAAAAGATTTTTCATAATATGGTACAAAATACAAAATTATACTATTTTCCCTAAAACCATCAATATCCTAATAACCTGTAAGTACTTAGGGTTTGCTAAATAACTCCGAAATCTTTTATAATAATAAGTTCTAAATAAAACAAGTACAAAGGATATTTACAGAGTTTTATGGATTTCTGCAAATAAGCTTGCATTATAAATATAAAATGTAATCTCATATACAAAGCAACTTCAAATTGTATTCGCGATAGGGATAGACGCGAAAAGCCCACAGCGAGGCACGAGCGAGGACTTGTAGCAAATAGCCCGGGCCGCAGGCATCGCCAAAATCCCATACTTATGAGTAATTTAGCAAGCCCTAAGTATTAGTCCATTTATGTAGTTTATATAATCTATACTTTGTATTACCCAACTCCCGCTACAAGCGATGACTTCTACTATAAGAATGGCAGTTCTTAAAGCATATTAGCACTATCCATTACCAAAATATAATCCTGTATCTTTGCGCCTCTATTTCAATATTTTTATATAATAAGCGTGATTCCATTCTCAATGACCGGCTATGGCCGAAGTACAAAAAATTTTTCGGACAAGGTAGTAACCGTTGACATTAGGTCGCTCAATAGCAAATATTTAGACCTAAACTTGCGGCTTCCTGCCCTGCTCAAGTCTCGAGAAATAGAGCTGAGGAGGATAATCACTGAGCGCATCCTGCGGGGCAAGACGGAAATCACCATCAGTATCGAATATTTACTGGGCGAAGCGCTGGTGAAAATTAACAAGCCGCTTATCAACTCCTACCTGAATGAGCTCAAAGAAATTGCCGACATAGCGGGCATTCAAAGGGAAAACCTCATATATACTGCTATGCGATTGCCAGGAGCCACACAATCCATCGAAGAGCTCGCTGAGCGGGAATGGGATCAAGTAATGGAGGTCATGGAGGAAGCACTGCTTCACTTCGATGAATTTAGAAACAATGAGGGACTCACCATCGATAAGGTATTGCGTGCTTATGCCCACAATATTGCCACAGCACTCGGCGAGATCGAAAAATTACTGCCTCAGCGACATGAGGCGATGAAAACCAAATTGCAATCTGGCTTTAATGAGTTTAACTCCAAGGCTGAAATGGATGCCAACCGATTTGAACAAGAGCTGATCTATTACCTCGAGCGGCTAGATGTAAGTGAGGAAATTGTACGGCTAAAATCCCACCTCGATCAATACTTCAATGAGATGGACAACGAGGTCAATCAAAAAGGGAGAAAACTGGGATTTATTACCCAAGAAATGGGCAGGGAGATCAATACAATCGGGTCTAAAGCCAACTATGCCCTTATACAATCCAGTGTAATTACCATGAAGGATGAACTGGAAAAGATCAAAGAACAATTGAGCAATATTTTATAATATTAAGTTGTGAGAAAGAAACTTATCATATTTACAGCGCCATCGGGCTCAGGCAAGACTACCTTAGTAAGGCACCTATTATCGAAGCGCGATGATTTGGTATTTTCGGTTTCAGCCACTACGAGGACCAAGCGTTATTACGAAGTAGAGGGCGAAGATTATTATTTCTTATCTAATGAGCTTTTCGCACAAAAAGTGGAAAATGATGAGTTTATAGAATGGGAAGAAGTATATGACAGCACTTATTATGGCACTTTAAAGAGTGAGGTAGAGCGTATATGGCTGATGGGCAAAAATGTAATATTTGATGTGGATGTTAAGGGTGCATTGAATATTAAAAATCAATACCCCGATGACACTTTATCAGTATTTGTGAAGGTGCCTACCTTGCAGGAATTAGAGCTGCGCCTGAGATCCAGAATGACAGAATCCGAAGAATCTCTACAAAAAAGATTGCAGCGCATAAGACTGGAACTGACCTACGAAAAACAATTTGACATGACGGTGCTGAATGATGATTTAGAAAAAGCCAAGCAACAATCCCTCCTGCTAGTGCAAAACTTTCTTGACAATGACCGATCTTTCGATTAATTTTGTTTTGAACTTGTGTCTTTTATGAATGAAAGAATAAATTTTTTGAAGGAATGTATGTGGCAATAACCAAAGGTGTTAAAGTAAGTGTAGAGGTTTACTATCAGGATGCGTATTCCAAACCTAGGCAATTAGAGTTTGCTTTCGCATACCATGTGGTTATAGAAAATCAAACTGATTTTGCCATTCAATTGTTGAGTAGAGAATGGCATATCTTTGACTCGGACGGAAAAAATACGCAAGTTAAAGGGGATGGTGTAGTGGGTAAGCAACCAACCATCGCACCTGGTCAAAGCTATAACTATATGAGTGGCTGCATGCTCAATTCAGAACTCGGTAGAATGTATGGCACTTACACTATTCTCAATCTCAACAAACACAAAAAATTTCAGGTGAATATCCCAGCATTTGAATTGGTAGTACCTACTAAGTTGAATTGATCCATTATAGCTCAGCCTTGTATTCGTAACCAATGGAATATTAGTGTTCATATTTATTTTTCTTAATCATGAAATTTAGAGCTAATTATAATCGCCAGCTAGGTAATCCGATAAATTGACAATCACCAAGAACCATAGCCATTCAAACACTTAAATGTACGATCAGCTATTTTCATATTGTTGCCATCCCAACTAGGTTGCCAGTGATGCATAACGATACAGTGGTGTACCTTTAAAAGCTTAAATCCATAAAATATTATTATGTCCGAATCATTCATTATAGAAACCACTAAAGCTCCTGTACCTATGGGCTTGTATCCACATGCACGACGTGTAGGCAATCTCTTATTCTTATCGGGCATAGGGCCGAGGGATCCTGCCACAGGACTCATTCCAGGATTAGAGACGGACGTACATGGCAATTTTAAAAAATTTGATTTTGAAGCGCAGTGCCATTCAGTTTTTCAAAACATAAAAATTGTACTAGAGGAATCAGGTGCTAGCTGGAATGATCTAGTGGATGTGACTACATTTTTAGTGGATATGAAACGCGATTTTCATACTTATAACCGTATATATGCAGAATATTTTAAAGAGGCTAAGCCCTGCCGTACAACGGTTGAAGTGAATGCATTGCCATCGGCCATTGCGATAGAGTTAAAATGTATCGCTGTGATAGGTGGTTAATTAGGGCTTGCTAAATAACTCATAAGTTTGCGATTTATTAGCCTGTATTATACTATTCATTTCGCTTATAGAATTTCAATTTTTCATTACCTGTATTGATGATGTATAAGCCTTGTGACATGGTGCTTACTGGAATGTGAATACTGTTCAGGGGACGATCAGCGAAATAGCTATATACCACTCTTCCCATAAGATCGGTAATCGTTAGGTGCTGCACATTACTGAGTTCAGGTTCAGTACTATAAAGTGTGAGGATGTCAATAGCTGGATTGGGATATAATCTAATAGTGTTTTCACTTACTATATATTGATCTGGATGGACATTGCTAATAGTAGTATCGATCCAATCGGAATAACCAGGACTTCCTGCCTGCAATACAGTAGGGACCCAAGAACTTGCAAAATGATTATCAAGGCTATCGGAATACAGTTCGATGCTATGCCCCATGGTGATTGTAGTATCAGGCCAGGGATTGCTCACCCCATAATGAACAAAATCGAGCAACATACCATGTCCATCTCTTAAGGAAATCAACTCACCTTCATTAGCCAGCTGACCACTGGTCCAAGTCCACTGCTTACATGCGAGATCGGAATAAGCGGTATCTGATTCAGTAAGAATAATAAACTCTTTTGGATCAATCCAGCTATCAGGTGGAAATTCAAATTTTATAGCATCATCAATCCTAGTACCGCTTAGGTCTATTGCAACATCGCTGGGATTATATATTTCGAGAAATTCTTGATTGCCATCGCCTAGTGGATCGTAATTAATTTCGCTAATAAGGATCGCTGGATATGGGGCTGCATAGTTTAGACTAGTACCTAAATTTTGTCCTTGTGTGCCTATCCCTAAAACAGGACTATTAGGTCTTAATTCAAAGTTGTAATAATTGGGGCTTAAATAAGATGGATCAGCAGTTATATTATTATTAGCGGATAGGGTATCTCGGTCCGTAAGACTATTGGCAAAAAAGACATGACAGGTACTATCCATCGTATAATTGTGTAGGAGTGAATTGGTGAGCAAGCTATTGGTCACTAAGCCATTGCCACCTTTGTAGCCAGGATTTTTCTCATAAGCAGCGATATCCACTTCATTGGCATAAAAGACATGCTGGTCTATATCAATTTCACTCTGATCTTTGATCGCGATTCCTATATTACAATTGGTCACTAAATTATTGTAAAGTGATGCTGTGGATCGTTGTCCCACACTAATACCCTTGTCATAGCAATGATGGATGAAATTATTTTCTATAACAAGATCAGCACAAGACTCGCCTATATCCAATCCATCGTTATTATCGCCTTTGTAATGATGTATTACACAATTAGCAATATAGCCTCCTGTAATACCATCGAAATCGATGCCATCCATATCAACTTCATCATCGCCATAAAACTCACAATTATCAACCAATGCATAGCCTTGCTTCACATTAATTCCATCGCCTGTTACAATGGAATGTATGATACTGTTTTTAAGTTCAATATGAGAATAGCGAGCAAATATAGGATTGTCTAACACATCAATAAGCTTTATGTGATCCATCTTTAGCAAGGTATTATATCCTGCAATAGCTGCTTTATAAAATGGTTGATGAGCGCCACGCCAAGCCTTATTCAATGTCATATAGGAGAGGTAGGAAGTATCGGTATTGTTTTGAAAAAGGAGTCCTCCCCAGCGTTCTTGTTCTTCCGTAGTTGTACTAATTATTATCTCATTATCAGCTTGCCCATTAGCAATCACTTGCCCATACACATATATACAAGCATCTTGCGGCATACGAATTTCGACACCAGGATCTATGGTAAGCGTAACACTGGGATTTATCACCACATCACCTAGCGCATAATAAGGCGAACAACTTGCTAACAACTGAGTGTTGCTATTAATCGTATCGGGCAAAAGGCATAAGCCATTAGATTGAAAATTAGCTCTTAGGTAAAGTGGTTCTGTGATATTTAATAGCAGACTATCATCGAAGGAATAGGTTTCTGAGTTCCCAAATTCTAACTGTTCTAACTTGGCATCAAAACTGAGATCTGAGCTATTCATAGCAATTTGATGCAGTTCTATGGCAATGGTATTAGATCCCTGCACAAAAAAAGAACTATTTAATTGTACTGATTGCATTACCTGTTCATCAGCACCAGCAATTATACTTGCAGCAGGGGATTGATGGGTAATGGTGTCCTCATCCATATTATATTGATAAGCCTCTTGACCATTGATGTAAAGTACTAGCCCATCGTCAGCATAAAAACTCAAAGTAAAATAATCATCTGCGACCAACTGTGGAATAGTTATATCCTTGCGGAAATAATAGGTCATCGTTTTGTGCTCAGGATCGCCACCATAGGAGAGTACTGTGGTCTCATCAGATTCTCCATAACCAAATGATCCATTGCCCGATAACCAGCCATTATCATTGTATGATACTGTATTCCACTCGGTAGTAGGGGCCGCTACCCCATCATAGTATTTCCAATCACTATTAAAGTCAAATATAGTGCTGGAGTTAGTATTAACTTTTTCCCAATGGCTAAATAGAAAACCAATATTGGGTTTGGCTACGATGTGTAAATCTCGCTGTGCAAAGCAATGTCCATTGCGTGGAAAATCGGCAATAGGAAGATGCTCCACATTAACTACGCCCCCACGTGCAATATTAATCCCAAATCCCAGATTTATTACAGGCGGCAACACAAAATAATTCACTGCGTTGTTAAATAAAAATGGCGTTCTCATAGCCGCAAATTCATGCAACTTTGTCACCTCGTTCTCCCAAAAATTGTAAGATGGCATGGCATCGCCATAGCTGGAGGTAGTACCAGCCCATCGCTCTATATGATTAGGCATCTCCTGATCAATCAATCCTTTAAAACGATTGATTTTTTTACCTATAACATCGGGATGCCAGGTAGTCAATAAGTGTGCATTCAGTCTATTGATAAAATAATTTTTATACCCCTCATTTTCTAACATACTGCGAATAAAAATAGTTGCCCATGAAGAGTTGGTCCCTTCAGCACCATTAGGAGTAGTAAAAAAATCGAGCCCCACACCATTAACTGAACTTAGATAAAATCCACGGTCAAAATCCAGTGCTAACCATTTGAATTTTCCACCAATAGTCTTTGGCCTCCAATATTGAATGTTATGCCCCCAGCTTGTATTAGCGCAATACCATTCGCCGATCATATAATCCGTATAGTTATCGATATCCATCATAGTGGTAAGCTCGGCGAATGCTCCATCATCACTTACCCCATTTTCAATCCTAGTTAAGAGTTGATGATATGCTATACTATCCCCTAGTTCTATACTACCATTATTTTCAATCATATCAATACTATCCGCATCAATATTATATTTGAGCGACAAGTACTCTTCGTCTTGCCTAACTCTTAAGTTGTGAATACCTAAATACGCTCCATTGATGTACACCATACATGGTCGAAAATCTTGTATATCTACTGTTGTGTTTTCGGCATACAAGGATTGCTCTAAACCATCTCTAAATAGGGTGTGCGACCAGTCATTTCCACTGCATCTCAATATGATATTTTCAAACTGTGTGCGTTGATTATCTGGAAATATTTGATAATCTATATAGTCGGCACCATACTCATCCCTAGAAAAGATGCTCAACATTTTCTGCGGCAGCTTCCAAGAATTTTCGCCATCCACTTGTACCCCAGCATCGTGATGAAAGCCGAATGTGCCATCCGCTTCATAAAACTCCAAGTGTATGGGATATTCCCATACAGGTTTAAAATCTTGTACATAAAGACCTATCTCGCTATCCCAAAAATAGGCTGGGTCCGTACTGAGAGACAACACAGCTAATTGTCGATCACCAAAACTTTCATTTATAAAATAAGTGTTTGTAATTATGGGCCCAGGGATACTGTCATTCATATACATTCTAGCTCTTAATACGGTTGTTTGGTCTATGGTTATAGGTCCTGTATATATTGGGTCTGTAGCTTCTGGCACACGGCCATCTAGAGTATAACGTATTTGTCCTACATTTGCTACATTGTCAATAATTACCTGCTGTGTAGCGTCATAAAAACCACCACTTGGATTTATGATTGGTTCATACGGTGTAATCCCACTATAGGCCATGCTTGTATTGTTTGACTGACCAGGTGTAGGCAATATAAAATAGCCCCATTCGCTGCCACCATCCTGTTTGCGTCCTTGTGAAATATTCGTTTTTTGTTCAGTGAATATATAGCTATCAATATGTTGTAGATTAGCATCGTATATCGCTATTTCTTCACCTGCTTTTGAGAGTCCAAAACTTGTATGAATACCCGTTGATAGGCCATCACACCATAGCAATAGATAGCCATAGGCAGGAATACTAGTATTACTGGGCAATATCCACTTTGTCGTATCAGATATATTATCAGTAATAGACCAACTACTCAAGTCTATCGACATATTGCTGTCATTGTATAACTCGACCCAATCGCTGTACTCATCGGTATCGGGACTTGCTATTATTGTGGCATTAGATGCCAAAAATTCATTGATATATACTTGTGCATTATTAGTTACTGAACAAGCCATAAAGGCATAATAAAATATAACTATTTTATATACTGTTTTCATTATGAATAGCGTTTAAATATTTGGGTAGAACAAGATGGTTGTGCTAAAATACTGAATAATTCTTACTAGCACCATAAATCAAAATTAATAAATCGATCATAGTAAAAATCCGGTTAATTTTCAATGGCAAAACGATCTGCAATCTGCAACAACAACTGTTGGCTTTGCATGTGACTACCACATTCTTGAAAATAGGTAATAAATTAATTTCAAGGCGCAAAGTTGATGTCAAACACCGAAGTTTTTATGCGCTTAGTGCTTACATTTTCCATTAGTTCCTCTACAATAAGATGTTTAATCTTGGGATCTTCCAGTACTTCACTTATGCGCTTGATCACACCTGCGGGAATTCTTTTTTCATTCAACAATACCATCCATTCACTTGCAGTTTTTTCCAAAAATTTTGGAGCGATCACCTTCGCCAATTCAATTCTATTCGCTACTCTTTGCGCATTGGTAATCCAGGAATCTTGTGGCGCTATGCAAAGCAATTGCAACAAGGCTTCAAATTGTGCATTGCTACCTACTGCTAAGACAATAGACTTATCATCCATAGTTCTAAACATCTCCCCATAAGGTGCGATATTAGGGTGCAGGCTTCCCAGCGGCTTGGCATCTTGCCCACACATAAGCCAATTAGTCGCTTGATTGGCTAGCGAAGCTATAGCAGCCTCTTTTAAGCTCACACGCACCTTAGCTCCTTTTTGTGTCTTCATTTTATGTATCAATCCGAGCAGCAGCCCTTCCTTGAGGTGGTGTGCTGCTATAACATCAATGAGCGCAACAGGCATTTTTATAGGTCCTGAATCAGCGCTGCCATTGATGTACATGAAACCTGTTTCTGCTTGCAATACCATGTCATAAGCTACCCGTTCAGGTTCATCGGAAAACCCATTGATCTCACCATATACTATAAGTGGGTTCACTCGCTGTAATTGATCATAGTCCACACCCAACTTTGCAGCATTAGTAGGCAGTAAATTGCTAATGACAATATCGGCTGTTCGAACTAACTCGTAAACTTTTTCGAGATGTGCTTCCTTGGTATAATCCAGCAGCAATACTTCTTTTCCATAGTTTGCAGCTGCATAATAGGCGCTAATACTACTTGGCAATTCACCAGCTGTGCGCCAAGTCCTAGTCACATCACCTGCTGTCTTTTCATTCTCTACCTTTACTACCTTAGCTCCACACTCAGCAAAAAAACTTCCAGTGAGTGGGCCGGCTAATACAGAGCTGAGATCTAATACATTTATGCCTTTTAATAAGCTATTCCACATGATACAAAATAATAAAACTTTAGAAAGATAATAATGACAATTATAAGGATAATTTATTTGTTTACGACACACAACTAAGAGAACCCTTCAATATTGAAAAATTAATTGGATTATTCCTTAAGACTGATTTTAAAAATCAAAATTATGCGCTTATAACAATACCTTCAGTTATCGTATTTTGCGAAAATAACTATGGCTTGTTAGATAACTCATAAGTATGTGATTTTGGCGATGCCTGCGGCCCGGGCTATACAGGGCTTCGCTGTCGCTCCGGTACAGGGCTGACAGGTTATATGACATTAGATTATCCAGTAGCAATACGGAACCTGCCAGTCCTGTACAAACCCTTCCTATCCCTATCGCTTTTTTAACGATTCAAGATTTACGATTTACGACACCTATGCTTGTTACATTAACTGCGCTAAGTCCAGCGTCCAGTATCTATTATCCAATGGTTATAACAGTTCTTATCATTCGAAATTATGCAGTTAAGTTGTAGGCTATTCTTTGCTTTATTACAATTATAATAATTCATTTTCCTAGTATCTAAAGATTGAAAAACACGATATCAAAAGACATATAAAACATTCCTTAAGACTGTGTTATTCTCCTACTATTTATTTATTCATAGTATCCGACCCCTCCATCTCACATATCGTGGAATCAATCCAGGCTTGCGGCTCATCTAATAACAACACACCAGCCTTAATCAACTTATCCATATAGTGGGAAAATTTTTCTGAGCCTCGATAATTCAAGTGATCCATATCTGCATAATCAGAATTTAGCAAGGGAAAATCTTTAAAATCAAGCATTAAATACCGCCCATATATTCTTCTTACTAATGACTCATAGAGGTCTTCATTATCCAAGCAGGTACAAGTGGGATGTACAGGTGACCTAAGGAGAATAGGCTTTACATTATTCAGCTCACAATAGGCCAATAGTTCATCTAGGTATCCTAAATTTAGGACTGACAATTTTACTTTCTCATATTTTTTGCTTTCCTCATCTTGCTCAGCAATAGCCATTAGTGAATCTATAGTAGCTGTTTCTAGGCGGTAATAGCCAACCCGTTTATCACTACACATTACCGATTCTCCATCCCCAGCTAATTCAATTAATACTGAGTAACTATTTTTGATTAAAAATTTGCTAAGCGCAGGAGCTAATAAACCCCATTGATCTTCAAAGATTATCATTAGCTCTTTAATCCCCAACAGTGGCAAGTAGTATTCAATGTTTTTAAATATTTGGTGCCGACCTCTAATCCAATTATTATCAATATCATCGGTGATCATATTATTAGAAAGTTCTATAAATGCATATTTGAGCTGAGGATTATTATGAATAATAATTTTAGCTTTACTATAAGAATACATATAGGATTCTCCTGATGAAGCAAAATTCCTAAAGTCGCTTATCAGGCTATCATTTAGGGCGCACTGAGGGTGAGAATTGCCTAATACAATTTTATCAATAGATTGATCGGTATAGTAGCAACTAGGAACCTGCAACACCATACAATATAAATACAATAGACTACAAAATCCAGCCGAAAATATAAATACAAAAACTACAACCCTTTTTATAAACTTAGTCATATCATTAGGAGCATACAAATTAAGGTTATTAAAATTGAAAATAAATAAACTCTTGCTCAGTCTCAGCACAAAACATTATTAATAGGATAATTAGGCAATAGGTTAGCCACCTCACTGGCCTTGGCCAATTAAGACCCATTTCTTGCAATCCAAATTTTAACCTCCTAGCATTCCACTCTATGAGTATCATGCTTATAATCCCCGCTACTGAAAGCAGGAATACATTCTTGTTTCCTATGTATAGTTTCTCTGCCACTGAGAACGATGCTATTTTTGAAAATATAATACCCACATCGCTAAGACAATCAGCTCTAAATATTACCCAAGCTAAAACAACTAATAAAAATGTGCTGACCATAGATACCAACTCACGCATAGTAGGAAATTTTCGATTCTGCGCCACTATCTCCATATTAATCCGATTCTTAGATTGCAAGAGGAGTGGTAAAAAATACAAGGCATTTACGAGTCCCCACACTACAAAAGTCCAGTTAGCCCCATGCCAAAATCCACTAACTATAAAAACGATAAATGTGTTTCGAACTTTATTTCCAATACTACCTGTACTACCACCTAATGGTATATATACATAATCGCGAAACCATGTCGATAGCGATATATGCCACCTACGCCAAAACTCTGCAATGTCGCGCGAAAAATATGGAAAGGAAAAATTCTGCATTAGGTCTATATTAAACAATCTTGCCGTGCCTATTGCGATATCAGAATAGCCTGAAAAGTCACCATATATTTGAAATGCAAAAAACACTGCACCTATACACAAAGAAGATCCATTGTGATCCATAGGATTGGCAAATACTATATTTACATAACTTGCACAGGTATCAGCTACTACTACTTTTTTATATAAGCCCCATAGGATTTGTCTCAATCCATCAACCGCTTTTGCATAGTCAAATTTTTTGACCACATGAAATTGTGGTAAGAGCTGGGAAGCCCTTTCTATAGGCCCAGCAACAAGCTGAGGAAAAAAACTGACAAATGCTAAAAAACTAATTAGATCCTTGGTTGGCTTCATTTTTTTACGATACACATCAATCCCATAACTCAATGTTTGAAATGTGTAAAAACTTATGCCTACTGGCAACACAATTTTTAATGAATCGTATTGTAATTCATAGCCCATTAAACTAAAGGCCGCGATAAAATTGTCGATAAAAAAATTGTAATACTTAAAGGTGGCCAACAACCCTAAATTCAGTACTAAGCTAATGGCTAATAACCACTTTCTTTTTCTCTGATTGGCCTCCTTATCTAAGGCTAGCCCTATTGTGTAATCGACAAGCGAACTGAATAACAACAAGCTTAAAAAGCGATAATCCCACCAGCCATAAAATAAAAAACTAGCAATTACAATCAATAAATTTTGCAATCTCAGCTGATCCCTCAATAACCAATAGAGTGTGAATACTATAGGAAGGAACAGTGCAAAATCTATGGAGTTAAATAGCATCTAATCTAATCAATCGAAAAATAAAATGATTTAATTATGGAATAACACTATGCTTGGAAAAATTAATTTTATGCATTCGTAATTACAATTATCCTTTACCTACTGACATTGAATTCTTATAAATTTTTTATACTACTACTGACCCACATCAGTTAGCCTATCAATTACTATACAACCGGTGGAAGAGCCTATGAAACCAATGAATGAATTGTTAATTCATTCAGTCATATTATTGTATTGTGATGGTTGTTTTATGCTACGGCTTATCCTCTTTTTCCCTCTGCTGACTATAACTGTTTGAGTTCACCTAATAAGCGGCCCAACGAATCTTTAGCATCACCAAAATACATACGTGTCTTCTTGTCGAAAAACAGTGCATTTTCAATACCAGCATAACCTTTTCCCATTGACCTTTTCAGTACCACTACAGCTGTGGCTTTATCCACATCAAGTATCGGCATACCAAATATAGGAGAGCTGCGATCAGTTCTGGCAGCGGGATTTACGACATCATTAGCACCTATGACCAGTACTACATCCGTTGTGTGGAAATTAGGATTAGCCTCCTCCATCTCCTCTAGGGAGTCGTAGGACACATCCGCTTCAGCTAACAATACGTTCATATGGCCTGGCATACGTCCAGCTACTGGATGTATGCTGTATTTCACTTCTACTCCATTCGCTATCAACATATTTTCCAGCTCGTGTACAGTGTGTTGTGCTTGTGCTACCGCTAATCCATAGCCAGGCACGATGCGCACTTTTTTAGCATAAGCTAATAACACAGCTAAATCCGAAGAGCTGATCTCTCTAATATCCCCTTGCAGGGCAGCAGCAGCGCCACCACTTCCTCCACCTATCGCACCTATAAGAACATTGACTAGTGATCTATTCATCGCCTTGCACATCAGTATGGTGAGTATTGTCCCTGCACTACCCACTAATATACCACCAGTAAGCATAGCCTGATTATTATACAAGAAACCACCCATCGCCGCAGCAACACCAGTGAATGAGTTGAGCAAAGAAATTACCACTGGCATATCCGCTCCACCTATAGGCAATACAAATAATATCCCGTACACCACACATAATCCAGCGATAACATATATCCCATAACTGCCCATACCACCATAAATCATATAGATAGCTAATCCGATGATCAATGCCATCAAGCCTATATTAATAACTTGCTGACCTGCTAGGTGTCGATCCTTTATTTTATCTTCTAGCTTACCCCAAGCAATCATAGAGCCAGCAAATGATATAGTGCCTATAACCAAGCCGCCAAGTATGATGGCCAGCTTGCCCATTGTATATTCGCCGCTATGCATACAATGCCAGTATTCAATTATGGAAATTAACGCAGCACATGCACCTCCCATACCGTTGAATAAGGAAACCATTTGTGGCATAGCCGTCATCTTTACCTTCTTGGCCATAAGTGTTCCCACAAGGGTGCCTAGTATAATGGCTGAAAAAATAAATACTAAATTCCTCGGCGCCTGATTATTGGCATCTCGATATAAAAAGATTGTGGCCAGGATTGCCAGCCCCATTCCTCCTGCTGCCACTAAATTGCCTTTGCGTGCTGATGCTGGGTGTGACAACATTTTCAACCCAAGGATAAAGGTTACCGAAGCGATGAGATAAATAAGCTCTAACATACAAAAATTTCAGGCGACAAGTTCGGTATTTATTTTTAAAAATCAATTAACAATTTCAGATTTATTTATTCCTCTGAAACCACTATCTCCACAATACGTTAATTACCTGCTTACAATAGGCAAGCCAAACACTTTTAATACTCTTGTGAATACTGCTGACAGGCATCCCGATTTATACCCATAATTTCACTAATTGGCTAAGAAAGTCCCAATGCATTAAGCAGTTAATATAAAAAGATCGGTTTATTGATATAATACAGAATATGGGGATGCCTGCCCTTCATAAAAAACCTGACCTGCTTTATTGCGTCTAGTAGTGGGCAGGCCCGCGCTTTCTGCTACTATCTTTTAGGAGGCTTGTACGATACCCATCGACGCACAGTAATAATTGCGCTATGGTAATTACTCCTTTAATCATAACCAAACCAAAGCCTCCTAAAAGGATATCCGCGTCAATCGCTATCCCAAGATCCTTATCATCACTTACACCTGTTGATTATCTGACATAGTATAAGAAAAATGAATTCTTGTCTTTAATAACAAGAATTACATTCCTATATAAGTGATGCTTAATACAGCGAAATTTATACTCTACTTAAGCAATTATTAGAACTCTTAACCACAAGTATCATCTTCAACGCTTTATATATAAAACCATCAATAGTTATTCCATAACTTACCCCATTAATTAATACAACAAGTATTTTGATCCATTATATACATTTGGATTTTCTTGTTTGATTATTAGAACACATCAACTAAAAGAGCTTCAGTGCATCTACCTATTGCGCATACATCCTTTTATAAACGACAGGGAAGTACCCAAAAAAAACGATGCAGTTTTTCTCCATCGTGAGGGACAATAATTGGCTGCTTTTGGGCTTTGCTATTAGGATCTTTTAATTGATTGACAATTTACGAAACTGATAGGCTAGCGCGATTTATGATTACCGATTCAAGATTTACGACCCTGAAGCTTGTTGCAATAACTGCGCTAAGTCCAGGATCCATTATCTAGTTTCTAGCTTAGGCGATTTACAATACTGGCGTTAGTTGCAATAACTGGACAAAGTCAAGTGTCCAGCGTCTATTGTCTAGTTAAAGCGATTTACGATACTGAAGCTGGTTGCAGTAACTCCATAAAGTCCAGCGTCCAGTATCCAGTGTCCAAAGTCTTGTTAAAGCGATAGGGATGCAGAATGGTTTAGTCTTATTCACTGACTCCTACCACTGATGTCCTAGGTAAGCTGCATCGTTATAACCAGTAGATTATATTTAGCGCAATAATAAGGAGTTAGTGAATAAGACCGAAACGCAGTGTAGCCTGGAGCAGCCCGGGCCTGTAAGGCATCGCCAAAAATATTGAATTTTTAAGCAGACCCCATTTTAAAAAAGTCAAGACATTGTCAATCGAAACAACCAATTTATGTAATACGTTTAGAACAATAGCATACGCACTTTGCCAAGGATGCTCTCATCTATTTTTGATGAGCTGCTGGCTTTTCCTAACTTCAATGGGTGATCCCTCCGCAACATAGTAGGATATGGGTTTTTGCTCAGCTAAAAATGACCATTTAGTACCATATACCTGCCCGAAATCTACATTAACATCCACTGAAATTCCCTCAAATATTTTCCATTTTGGATGCTTCACCTCATACATATTTGTTCTATTCTCATCTATCTTAGTAAAGCCCCAGTAGTGTTCGGTAATAAATTCAGCTTCGCTATTTGGCACTACTTCCAATGGATTAGCTAAAGTTCTTATGGCAATCGATTGATAATGCCCCTGCTCAAAACCATATTCTATCTTCATACCATTAGGCAGTATATCCCATTGATGTCGCATCTTGCGGGTAATATAGGATTCCTTATACATCGTATTAGCCACCATACTGATCGCTCTCCTAGGTACAATTTCTTTTATGAATACCACGCCACGCTTATATCCATCTTCTACTGGAGACTTTGCATAAAATCTCAAATTTATTTCCTCAAAATTTTGATGAAAGGGGATCGCTAAACCCATTACCTTAGTATGGAGAAACATAAATCCTATTAGACTCACATAGCATCGATTATCCCACAAGTCGAGCTCAGTCATTGCAGGAATATCAGCTTGTAGTAAAGCAGGATCTACTGAATAATTAATAATGGCCAGCTTCCTCCATTCAGCAGTCAAAAAAGGTTGGGTACTAGATGTGTTTTTCAAGATACTATTGGGTGCAATATTAGTACTTATTTAGGGTCATGCGATTTTAATAATGCCAATTCCCTTTGCATATTTTCTCTTGCTTTAGTTTCTAGTTTTTCGTGAAAATAGCGAGTAGCATATATCCTCTCTTTTTTGAGCATATTGGTTAATATTTTTTGTCTGCCTGTAAGATATGTATTATCATCATATTGACTGTATTCCTTCCTAATATTTGTCGCATATTGATCATAGTTTTCATCATCTGACAAGATAGCGAGATCCAAGTCTATGAGCAAGGATGTAGTAAAGTCGCCATCCGTAATATGTTTAGCTGTAGATAGTATTAATGACTTCACTTGTTCGGTATGATTGTAGGGCATTAACAATTGTATGGCTCTCTCATTGAATAGCATCGCACTAGCCTCTTCATTATTTGTCGCTCCTGGATTATATACAATATCGTGGTAAAATATAGCTAGATTGAGCACGGGGTTTTGTTCCTCTCTAAAACTGTGCTTGTCTAATAACTTAAACATATATTCGATATGAGCCAGATTGTGATAAGCTCTATAAGGCTCCGAATAGGCCGTTAATATTTCAGTAAAATATTTTTCGATCTGTGATATACTCGATCCATATCCCGACAAGGTATCATAATATTTTGATCTTAAATATAAATTATCCTTCATTTCACCACATTTACACTTGAATCATTATTACAACTAGGAATTACCTAATTGATTTCGCTCACTTCCCTCCAACTCAACCAGTTGTATCCCCAACTAATTGCCTATGTCCATTCAATAATAATTACTACAATCTCCTATATTGAAGAATTTCGATGCTAATATAGCATATTCCAAAACTATAATGTAATTTTGAACCGCAATCTACGAATTTGACAGAATCTCCTTTGATTTCAAAATTAATTGTTATAGGTGCAGGCACCATGGGTTCAGGCATAGCACAGGTATGTGCACAAGCAGGTATTCATACCTTGTTATTCGATATTGATCCCCTGATTCTTGCTAAGTCTAAAGATCAGATAAACACCAACATACAATCCTTACTAACTAAGGGCAAGTTATCTATAGAGCAGGTTGAACAATTTTCAAATTGCATATCTTTTAGCTCGGACATATCACAGTGTGTAGGCGATCTTATCATAGAAGCTATTGTAGAAAAGCTAGATATAAAGTTAAGTGTTTTAAATCAAATTGCAGCATTGAATAGTACCAATACGCTATTGGCCACTAACACTTCCTCGCTTTCTGTTACTAAGATAGCTGCTGGCCTTCCTCATCCAGCGCGCGTACTTGGACTTCATTTCTTTAATCCTGCTACTCATATGAAATTAGTGGAGATTGTCAGCACATCATTTACCACCGATTCCATTATAAGCACTGCAACAAAATTTGTTATCGACATAGGTAAGCACCCAGTACAAGCTATTGACACTCCAGGATTCATTGTCAATAGGATTGCTAGACATTACTATGTCGAAGCCTTGCGAATGGCTGAAGAGGGACTCGTAAGCATTGCCACCATTGATGAAGCGATGACTGCTCAGGGATTCAAGTTAGGTCCTTTCCAGTTAATGGATCTAATAGGCATCGATATTAACCACGCCGTAACTCAATCATTATACGAATCATATTTTTATGACCCTAAGTTCAGACCCAGCTTACTCCAACAAAAAAAAGTAGAAGCAGGTCACTTAGGAAAAAAAACAGGAAAAGGATTTTATGACTATTAACAAACTGCCTGAACCAAAGGCTAACAATCCCTACTTCGATGTAAAAAAATCGAAAATTCAGGGCTATGGATCATTCGCTAAAGTAGATATTCCTAAGGGTACTTCGATCATCCAATATGTAGGAGAGCTCATTAGTGAAAAAGAAGCCAATCGCCGTTACAATGATGCAGCAATGAGGCGGCATCACACATTTCTATTTGCACTGGGAAACAATAAAGTGATTGATGGTGCTGTAGGTGGTAATGAAAGTATATATATGAACCATTGCTGTGAACCCAACTGCGAGCCGATACAATACGGCTTGGAAATATATGTAGAAACCATTAAGGATGTAAAAAAAGGGGAAGAACTTGTATATGATTATAAGTATGAGCGTCATGCAGAACATACTGAAGAAGATGAAAAGCTCTATAAGTGCTTGTGTGGCAAGCCTACTTGTAGAGGCACGATCCTAGCTCCTGAAATTTCAAAAATGCGGAAACGCAAAAAGAAAAAAAAGGAATCTAAGCCAGTAAAATCGATTAGCAAAAAAGATTTAACCGCACTACATGCAAAAATTGATTTGCTCGATAATAAAACTAAACTTGAATTAGTGACGGACATACTCAAATCAAAGTCGCTAAAAAATAGTCCTGAGAAAGAAGAGTTTTATAAAAAAATAAAATCAAAATAATCGTTATCCTAGGTGCTAAGCATAGCTATGCTTAGCATTGTTTTTACATAGAAATGTATTATTAAAACACTAGCTAACAAATGGCTAGTTAACCTTCCTTTCATGACTTCATTAACAAGGCTAGGTAGGGGATGCTAAATAACTCAAAAAATAGGTCATTTTGGGTCATTCCACCTAGG